>JAPPDQ010000101.1 GCA_028875495.1 Chloroflexota bacterium | reverse complement strand
AGTTCGTCGGAGCGCGTGCGGGCATCCGACCCGGTTCGCCCGACGGGATGCCCATCCTTGGGCCTGTGCCCGGTTGGGATGGCCTCAGCGTCGCGTCCGGCCACGACCACGTCGGAATCATCCTCAGCCCGGCCACCGGACTCGACATGGCCGACTACATCGCTACGGGCGATGCTTCCGGCCTGGACTTCTTCAGCATCGAGCGGTTCACCGACGGCCGTCCGCAGCACAGCCCGGAAACGCTGTTCACGAATATTTCGTATAAGGAGTAGGCCGATAAAGGCTCCGGCGACCTGACGCCGTGCTTGACCTGCCTCTCAACGAAGACTTGGACTACAAACGACTCGCCAACGACTATGACACCCTTGCGCCGGACGGCTCGGAGATACGGCTACTGTCATCGACGGGTCGCGGGAGCATGGTGCACTGCACCTTGAACCCCGGAGAGGTGTCCCTGCCCGTCGCGCACAGGACGGTCGAGGAGGTGTGGTACTTCCTTGAGGGCCGGGGTCAAGTGTGGCGCAAGTTCAGCGACGAAGAACGAGTGGTGGACGTCACTCCGGGCACGAGTCTCTCGATACCCGTTGGCGCTCACTTCCAGTTCAGGACGATCGGGGACGATCCACTGAGATTCTTGATTGTCACCATGCCACCGTGGCCGGGCGAGGACGAGGCTTATCGCGTTCCCGGCCGCTGGCCGGTTGAAGGTTAGGTGGCGCCGGCGGCCATCCCGCCGCCGGAGGCTGCGTTGCGCTCGCGTGCGGCACGCTTGCGGCAGGTCGGGCAACCGCACTTCGACTCTGCGCGCTGCACCATGTCGCCGAAGATCTGCGAATAGAGGTCGGAGTCGCTGATGCCTGCACGACGTCCTTGCGCTATGTACTCGGTCATCCGCGTGGTCTTGTCGCGCTCTTCGTCTCTGGTCAGGACCCCGCCGTGCGCGACCACACGCTTGGCGTATCCTCGCAGTACGTCGATGTGTTCGGTCATTAGCTTCTCCGAGTCCGTCGTCTTCACTATTTCCGCCATGCTTCCCTTCCTCCCCATCAACTTCCCAGCGGTGGTTCTAGCATTTGTATCACTTCGCCCATGTGTCGCATCAAGTACGTAACAGGTTATATTCTTGGAACTTTCCAAAAGATATGTTCCAATCACTCATTGGTGTCATGGTTCTATCCAACTTGGATGAGCTAGAAAAAGACTCTCATTGGAGCCGGTGTCCAGGGCATGAGGGGACTACGGCTGCTTTCGTCCGGAAACAAAAAGAGGGGCCCGGGAACACCCCGGACCCCTCTCTACTCATTCTTGTCCGACGAACTTAGCTAACCGCCGAAGAAGGTGGTGCTTTCGTAACGCTGCGACTTATTGCCCGGATGGTGGAAGTTATCGACACCATCCTCGAAGTAGTAGGTCTCGCGCCAGAAGCCCCAGCAGTCCCTCACGTGCGTCTGAGGAACGTTCCTGAAGTTGTTTCGCACGACTGCGATGCCCCGGCGAACGCCCGTGAAGGCGATCATGGGTATGTCAAACTTCTCGGTTGCGTGCAGGCCGAATATCTCCTTGCCGATCCGAAGTCGATCGGGGTCGTACAGGGAGAAGTTTCTACCCTGCTGCCAGAGATCCTCCAGCTTCATTATGTTGCCTGAGGGGTCGGCGGGGAAGTTGCCCGGAGGGGCCAGCGGCATGTAGGAGGGATCCGCCCCCGGAGCCATGCCCTGCTCGCCGCTCGTCTGGTACCAGCGGCCTATTTCGGGGAAATTAATCCTGGGCGTGAGTGGAGCCAAGCTGGTCCAGGAAACGTTCCATGGGTTGTGCTGGTAGGTCGAATGGTCTACGTTGATGCCGAAGTAGGAGATACCGTTGTCCCTGATGTTTCTGAACCAGTTGGAGTCCACATCGAAGTTGAGCTCAATCCCGATATCCGCCCAGTCCTGCTTTATGAACTCCGCCATCGCAGGGCTCTCCACATCGTTTACTCCGACTTGGAAGGAAATGTTCTTCCCGTCAGCCCGGTTCCTGATCCCGTCGCCGTCCGTGTCCATCAGACCGAGGGAGTCGAGGATTTCGTTAGCCTTGGCCTGATCGAACTCGATCTCCAGTTTGGCCAGTTCCTCCCCCGGATAGAAAGGCGTTCTTGGGTGGGGAACCCAGTTCTGAGGCGTGCCCAGCCCGAGGAAGACATTCTCGTTGATCTTGCCCCTCTCGAACCCAAAGGAGAGGGCGCGGCGGAAGTCTTTTGTCCGTAGCAGCTGGCCAATTTCGGGGTCCATGTTGTACGTATGGTTCACGGAGACCGGCCCGTCGTTGCCGCCGGGCGTCGGCCAGTGGAACAGGCTGTAGTCGCCTTTCTCCATATTCGTCACGTACAGGGGCAGCTCGGGGATCGAAGACAGGCAGGAGTTCTGGTCGGTCTCGCCCGCCAACGTCCTCAGGACGGCCGCGGGACGGTCCTCTGTTCGTACCGATGTCCGCCTGTCGATGTAGGGAAGCTGGTTCCCCTCGGGGTCCACGCCGACGAAGAAATGGTTTCGTGAGTCGAACCCAATGGTGTCGAGAATACTCTCGTGGTACCACGCGTTCAGGCTCGGCCCCTTGATCCCTATGTCCATGTCCCTGGGATTGGTGACCTTCCGCATCAGCCCGGTCCAGGCCTCTTGGTCGTATCGACCCAGATGCTCGGTGATCTTGGCCGCGGTGCTGTGATCGGGGTGGAATTCAGCAAGGAAGTGCTTCGGAGCATACCAGCTGAACCCTCCATTTCCGCTACGCCAGTAGCCCCGCTGGGCCTTGCCGTCCGTGAGCGTGAAGCTCGGCGTGTCGAACGTCAGGGTGAACGTCGTATCGTCCACGACGTTGAATTCGACTTCGTTGTTGGTGATCGCGTCACGGTACTGCGGTTGAATGATGGGGTTGAAGTCCTTGTTGAAGTTCAACTCATTCCATGCGAACTTGACGTCCTCCATGGTCATGGGCTCGCCGTCCGACCACTTGGTGCCTCTTCGAAGCTCAAACGTCCACGTCGTTCCGTCGGGGCTTACCTGGAAGGACTTGCATATCTCAGGAATCGAGTCGACCTCGTTCGGCTCCCGGTACATGCAGTCGGCTTTGTCGTCGAGGTCACCGATCACGCTGCCCGTCTGTGTGATTCGCCACATGCCTCCATACTGGCCGATCTCGTTCATCACGTTGAGCACCAGCACGTCCTCCGGCACGGGCAGCCGCTCCTCGACCGGTGGGATCTTGCCCTGCTTGACCAGCTGATAGGACATCGGGGATTCCTGGAACTGCGTTGGCCTGGGACCCTCATATAAGTAAGAGGGGTATGAGCCCGGAGGCGTTATGGGCGCCTGCCATGTTCGGACACTCACGGGCGGACAGTCGGTAGCCTCGGTCCCGATCACGTAGCATGACGAGGCCGGCACTGCCGCGGCCGCCGCCATTTGCGCTTCCTCAACGGCCTTCTCGGCCGCCTTTTGGGCCTCCCTCGCCGCCATCGCCGCATCCGCGACGGCCTTCTCAGTCGCCTCGATCGCCGACTCGGTCGCCGTTAGTGAAGCAGCCACGATCTTCTCGACGTCCGACGTGCTCAGCTGGCCCGCAGCAACGTCAGTCACCGACTGGGCGATCAACGCCTCCATGTCACCGCGTGTAACTGCGCCTGCCGTAGCCGCAGTGACCGCCGCTTCCACCATCCTCTGTATCTCTTCGGCGCTTGTGCCCTTGGGAACGGACTCCTGGACAGCCGTCTGCACAAGACCACGAAGCTGCCCGGCGTTAACCTCCGGCGCCGGGAGAGCCTTGATGGACGCATCGACGATGGATTGTACCTGTGCTGCCGTAAGCTGACCGGCCGTGGCCTCGCGAACGGAGCTTTCCACAGCCTGCTGGACATCTGCGGCAGTCACGCCCGCGGGGAAGTTTGACACCGCCCCCTCAATAAGCTTCTGGACCTCCGCTGCGCTCACCCCCGAGGGAGCGTTTGAAATCGCAGCTTCAATCAACTGCTGTATCTCCGCCGCGCTCGGTCCGGTCTCGGCCGGGGCCGGTATGGACTCCTGAACGGCTTGCCGCACCATGGAGGCGATTTCCGAGGCCGGGACAGGAGTTGGAGCGGGCTCAGCCGTTCCACATGCCGTGGCCAGAACTAGCATGATGGCCACGGGTACCAGTACCACTGACTTCTTGAGGTTCGACAATATAGACCACATGTGTTTTCCTCCTCGTCTAACTCATCGTTGCCGTTAGCTTCACTTTCGCCGCTGGGCTATTGAACGAACTCTGACCGGACTTGACGTGAAGGGATGTTTTTCTTTTTTCGAGATTAGTTTCGAATCACATGTAGCAGTTGTAAAAACATTGCGAATCTCATCAATGATGCGCACGGATTATTACAAGATTGGTCTATCGATGTCAACCTAGCCTCGGGGTTCGGACAGGGCAATCGCATTTAGTGGGACGGGTGGGGAATTCCGCTCATGACAGGATGAAGATTCACCGCAGAGGGCGCGGAGATCGCGGAGGGGAAGAAATTAGTGCGTAAGGGGCGGGTCTTTGGTGGCGCGGATTTTAGATTCCTCATTTCGCTGCGCTCCGTTCGGAATATCTCATGAGGGTCCTACCCTCGCCGCCTACAATGAAAATGTATGCTGGGCGGAGACGGGCGACCATAAGGGTCGCCCCTTCGACGGGTTGGTCGTGGTCTATTTTTGTAGCAATCGCTCATGTCGGTTGTCACCGACACCACCAATCATGAAAATGAGGTTGGAGTCGTCGTTCTCGGTTGGCAGACGACCAGGGCATGGATTCCCGCGTACGCGGGAATGATGGTTGGGGTGGTAGGGCGGCTATTTTCAGAGGAATCATCCATGCAGCCTTGCAGCCTGCACACCGAGGGATGAAAATTGGCCTGAACCGAGGACGGGCAACCACAAGGAGCCTGTCTCAAAAGTCCGGAGCGTACATTTCTCTAGCAAAGGGGGCAACGATTACCGCCGGTGTAGGTGCCAT
>JAPPDQ010000128.1 GCA_028875495.1 Chloroflexota bacterium | reverse complement strand
TACTCGGTGGATTACCCGGAATCCAGCAACAGACTCACGGCACTGTTCAGGCCCATCCTGGCCATACCCATCACCTTGATTTACTTCTTAGTGCAGGGGATCAGCGGAGCCCTGTTTCCGGCGCTTGTCTTCATGCTGCTGTTCCGCAAGAAGTATCCGCGGTGGTGGTACGACGTAAACGTCGAGGTGGAAAGGTTCGCAGCCAGGTGGGGCGCTTACCTGTTCCTCCTGCGCGACGAGTATCCCTCAACCGACGAACAGCAAGCCGTCCAACTGGACATCGAATATCCCGATGCCCAAAGCGATCTGAACCGGTGGCTGCCGCTCATCAAATGGCTGCTGGCGCTGCCCCATTGGATCATCATTGGGGTCCTTTGGTACGTCTTCCTGATCGTCGTGGTGATTTCGTGGGTTGCGATCATCATTACCGGGAAGCACCCACGCGGTCTGTTCGACTTCCTCGTCGGCTACGGCCGGTGGGCAAACAGGGTAAAGGCATACGCGATCCTGCTGACGACGGACAGGTACCCGCCGTTCCGCTTCGGGCCGTAGGGGGTCTTAAGGAAAAGGAGACTCCTCCTTAACCCGTATTCGGCCATCGTCTCGCAGACCTAGCACGTTCGTTCGGAGTTATGTTAGAATGACCACCATCACCCTTTTGGTTAGAGGTTGAACGGTATGCGACTTGCAGTCTCTCCGAATGGCGGCAGCGCCAGAGAGAGGCAGGCCCTTGAGGACCGATTCGGAGATCGTTTGGCCGTCAACCCCGAGTTGACCCGCAAGGCGGTGTCATACCAAGGGAACCAGAGGGTTCCCGGCCTGCGATGGATGAAGTACAAGGAGGGGTTCTCTCGGGGGTTGGTCGAACACATCCTCGACACCTATCGGCCCTCGGCGGTTCTGGATCCGTTCGCCGGTATAGGGACGACTCCACTCATTGCCGCTTCGAGAGGAATGCGGTCGACCGGCGTCGAGATCATGCCCGTCGGGGTTCTCGCCGCTACCGCCATCGCAGAGGCTGCCAACGGCGTCTCCAAGCATGAGCTTGAATCGGCGGGAGCGAATCTGCTGGATGCGGTGACATACCGGGATGATGCGCCCTCCGAACATGCCTTCCCTCACGTGAGAATAACGGAGGCGGCCTTTCCTCCGGAAACCGAGTCGGCGATTGCCAGGGTGCGTGAGTTCCTCAGTACAGTCGATGACGACTCGATACGAACGATGCTCAACTTCGCCTGCATGTCCGTATTGGAGGCCGTCAGCTATACGCGGAAGGACGGGCAGTACCTGCGCTGGGACTATCGGTCGGACAGAGCGCTGAGAGGAAGGGTCAACAAAGGCCCTATTCTGCCGTTTGAGCAGGCCCTTGGCGAGCGCCTGTTCGAGATGATCCAAGACTTGGCCCCTCTCAAACAGGAGTTCGGAGGCGCGAACCCCAAGTTCCTCACAGGTTCGAGCTTGGAGCTTTTGCGCGGTCTGCCGGACGCTTCCTTCGATATGGTGATGACATCGCCACCCTACGCAAACCGGTACGACTACACCCGGACGTACGCCCTCGAACTCGCTTGGCTCGGATATGACAACGACGACTTTTCGGCGTTGAGACAACAATTGCTGTCGGCGACGGTTGAGAACAAGTCAAAGCTGGAATGGCTGGAACAAACCTATGAGCCCGACTCAGCGGCCCTCGAACATGCTGTCGGGATGTACGACGGTCAGGGGGCCGTTCACGAGGTGCTGGATATCCTCAGAGAGCACATCGAAGAGCTTGGCAACAGGCATGTGATCCGCCTGATAGAGGGCTATTTCCTGGAGATGTCGCTGATCGTCGCGGAACTGGGGCGTCTCGTCCGTCCCGGGGGTACGGTGGTGATGGTGAACGACAACGTCCAGTATCACGGCGAGGAAGTACCGGTCGACCTCATTCTTTCGGACTACGCCGAGCAGTCGGGTTTCAAATGCACGAAGATTTGGACGCTCCAACGCGGCAAGGGCAACTCCAGCCAGCAGATGGGTAGGTTCGGACGGCGGGAACTCCGAAAGTGCGTCTACTTTTGGGAGCGCCTTGATGACTGAGCTTCACGACGCTCAGATCAGGTCCGCTCTGATTTCGGAACGAATTCGGCAGCGAACCGACATAGCGCTGCGTGGGCTGATCTCCGAGTTTGATGAGGAGCTCTCCTTCTGTCCGCTGGACGAGTTCATGATCAGCGAACAGGCGTGGAGGTACATTAAGACATCGGGCATCGATCCGAAGTTTGTATTCGCGCATCCTGAATTGCTGCGCGCGCTTCCGCAGGTGTCTCAATACTATCGGGGAATAGCGCTGCTGCCGCAGAAGCGAGTTTCGGACATTGCCGCGCCCGTGGCCTCATGGGAGTCAGGTACCCGCAAAACTCCTATCGGGGAAACTCAAAGCAAGGAAGTCGCACGACTGTACAACGCCGTGATTTCCTCGATCATCGAGGGTGCCACGAACTGGACACTGGAAAACGGGTACCGGAATATCATCGCGACCATGGGCATCGGGTTGGACGGCACCTTCCGAAACATCATCGGTCGGGACGCAGAGGAGCTTATCAAGACGCGCATCGTGAACTGGCTGGAGAGTCAAGAACTCATCGTCAACCGCAGCACCGATTCGACAAAGTTTACACTTCCATGTGGATACTCGATGCGATACGGCTCCGAACCGGACGTCCTCTTTCGACACAGCGAAAACGACATTGAGCGTACCGTTGCCACCATCGAAATCAAGGGAGGCAAGGACCCCGCCGGAGCTCTCGAACGATTAGGGGCGATGCAGAAGAGTTTTGAGGCGACACCACCCAACTGCGTGAATATCCTGATCGCAGGCGTCATTACCGATGAGATGGACTCGCGCCTCAAGGGTATGGGGGTGGAAAAGGTCTTCCTGCTGGACGACCTCGCGCATGACGGGAAAGGTTGGAGCGAGTTCCTCAACGAAGTCTTCCATTATACGATTCGCATAACCGAGGCGACGATAAAGTAGTGGGGCCTTTAGTTCTCCAACAACGACCCGCCACGCCCTCTGAATCCTACCTGTTCCGAGTTGAGGCGATTCGGGTAAACTAGTGCAAACGATATTGCACAAGTCATTGCTCGGAGCTGCTGTATGCCCACATCTGTAAAGGTAATCCTCGGCGTCGCGTGTCTATTTCTGCTGGCTGCCTGCGGTGGGGGAGAGGAAGAGGAGCCTACGCCGACAGAGGTCAAGGTCCTTACCCTACACTACTGGCAGGCGCCATCGGTACCCATTCCCTACCTGTCAAGTGGGTTCAAGGATAGGGATGCAGGGGCGGTCACACTGGAGCCTTTGGCCAACTACGACCCGGACGGGAACATCGTTCCGAGGCTGGCGTCCGAAGTGCCGACCATCGAAAACGGCGGAGTCTCATCGGACCTCATGTCGATCACGTGGAAGCTGAAGGAGGGGCTGCTGTGGTCGGACGAGACGGACGTGACGGCGGAGGACGTTGTCTTCACGTGGCGCTACTGCGTCGACGAGGCGACGGGCTGCACGAACGAGAGCTTCTTCGACGGCATCACGTCCGTTGAGGCCCTGGACGGACTCACCGTCAAGATCACCTTCGATGCGCCGACGCCCTACCCCTACAACGCGTTTGTCGGCAGCGCAACTCCCATCATCAATTCGGTGCAGTTCGCCGAATGCATAGGCGCGCCGGCCGCGACCTGCTTCGAGCAAAACTACGCGCCGCTGGGAACGGGGCCATACCGGATCACCAACTTCCAGGAGAACGACCGCATCGCCTATGAGCGCAATCCCCACTATCACGGCGCGCCGCCCTACTTCGACCGGGTGATTCTCAAGGGCGGCGGGAACGCGGAGGCCGCGGCCCGATCCGTCATGGAGAGAGGGGATGTCGACTACGCCTGGAACGTGCAGGCAGATCCCGAGACGCTCACCGGGATGCAGGAGGCCGGACTGGGCACGCTGGCCGTCGCGTACACCAGCCTTGTTGAGCGAATCGTCGTAAACCAGACGAACGTCGACCTCGATCTGGGCGACGACCGGTCGGAGTACCTCGACGGGGAGAACCCTCACCCCTTCCTAAGCTTCAAGCCCATTCGAGAGGCCATGTCCATGGCCATTGACCGCGAACAGATAGCCGAGGAGCTTTACGGCTTTGCGGGGGAGGCCACCTGCAACCTGATTACTGGGCCGCCGATCTATGTCTCGACGGCCAATGAAGGATGCCTGACACAGGACATCGAAGGGGCCAAGCGGCTGCTGGACGAAAACGACGTGCTCGACACGGACGGTGACGGCACCCGCGAGTACAACGGTGAGCCGCTGAGGATCGTGTTCCAGACTTCCACCAACGACATCCGGCAGGAAACCCAGGCGCTCATCCGCGACTGGTGGCGGGAGATTGGAATCAGGACACGGATCATCGACCACGACGCAAGCGTCTTCTTCGGCGGCGATCCCGTGGAGGACAAGAATGCGTCGTACCGCCGGTTCTTGGCCGACGTTCAGATGTACGCCGAAGGTACGGGTATCGACCCGCAGCAGTACCTGTCCGACCTGCTCTGCAGGAACATTCCGACCAGAGACAACAACTGGTCTCTGGGAAACTTCGCCCGTTCCTGCGACGCCGAGTACGACGATCTTTATGCTCAACTGGAAGAGACCCGAATCGGCCGGGAGCGGGAGACCTTAGTAAAGCGGCTGAACGATCTCCACGTGCAGAACTACTTCCAGATTCCGCTCATAAATCGCGGGTTCGTGTCGGCGCACCTCAACACGCTGAAGGGCGTGCGGATCAACGGGTGGGACAGCGAGCTGTGGAATATCGCGGAGTGGCGGCGGTAGCGTCTCGAATCGCGGTATCCAATGTCTTGGGTGCTAGGTGCTGGGTGCTAGGGTCCTGTTTCTGAAGTTCGTTGTATAAAGCGAATGGGTGTGTGCTCTGCGGAATCACCCTCACCCCCGCATCGAGTGCGGGGCAGGCTCTAGCCCTCTCCCACGACGGG
>JAPPDQ010000620.1 GCA_028875495.1 Chloroflexota bacterium | reverse complement strand
CTTGAACCTGATGACGAGGCACGCGGTGTCTTCCACGTCGATGGGGAAGGGGCTTTTCGTGTCCATCATGGCTGACACCGACTCGACACAGTCGTCGAGCAGGTAACACAGGGCGTCGATGTGGTGGCATCCCAGCCAGGACAGGATGCCGCTGCCCGCCTTCGACTTGTCGAATAGCCAGAAGTTTGGGTCACGGTACCGCACCTGCGAGGTCACCTGTCGCGCCTCGACGGCCATGATGTCTCCCAGCGCTCCGCCGTTTACGGCGCGCTTGACGTCGAGGATGACGGGATCGTTCCGAAACGTGAGCATGGTGCCCATCGTTAGGTTCTTGCCCCCGGCGGCATCGGCGATACCGCGAAGGCGGTCCGCCGTCAGCGCTCCGGGTTTTTCGAAGAGCGCTCCCTTGCCAGCGTCGACCGCGGTGTCGAGGACAGATGGGCACTCGTCGTTTCGTACGGAGACCAAGAGAGCATCCACATCGTGCTTCAGCATCTCTTCCAGATTCTCGGACTCCGAGGCGATCTTCGAGGACGCCTGTCGGATGGCGTCCCGATCGCCGCCACCCAGGTGGCAGACGTGGACGGCTTCGACCTCGGGGAGCACCTCCAAGGTGCGCATGTGCATGAGCGAATGGGGGTTTTCGGTAGTGACAAAGCCGACGGAGAACCGGTCTTGAGTAGGCACAGAGGGTCCCTCCTAAAGAGACTGTATGAAGGCAAAGCCGCCTTGCGGGAAGTACGAGCTATTCCGACAGGGCCGTCCGAAGGCTTTCGGCGACTATCTCCGGCTCACCGTCCGTGAGATTGTGGGCGACGAGCAGGAGGGAGTCTGCTCCGGCGGCGTCGGCACGGATGCGGGGCGACATGTTGCTCAGGGCCTCGATAACGCCGGGAGCGTCCTTGCCCAGGGCTTTCGTATCGAGCGTTACGTTCAAAGCGATGGCCATGTAGTTGTCGGAGGCTTCAATCGACGTGGCCTCGACAGAATCGAGGCCGCTCACGGCGTCTTGGATGATTCCGAGCTTTCCTCCGGCGATGAGGAGGCGTTCCTCGTGGTCCATTGCGAACCATTCGCTCACGGCGGTGACCAAGCCCACGATCTCCTGCCGGTCCATTTTCATGGCGCGTCCGAACGGTTTGCCCGGAGAGATGAATCCATGCCCGACGGCGGCATCGACCAAGTCCTTTCGACCACAGAGGAACCCGGTCGAATGCGGAGCTCCCATGTACTTGCCGCCGAAGCAGGCGAGGTCGGCCTTCTGGGCATTCTCGAGGAAGTAGTCGATCGGGTAGATCTGCGCCGCGCAGTCGGCGAGGATGGGCAGGCCGTGATCGTGGGCGAGTTTGGTCGCGTCGTCATAGCTGACGACCGAGTCGGTGTTGTTCCTGGTCACGAGGTAGACGATGCCGGCCGTCGAGGGGCCGATTGTCGCCTCCATCTGCTCGATGGAGCAGCCGTTCTCGTCACCGACCTTTACGAGCTTTCCTCCCGGAACGCTGTAGGCGCGGTCGTAGCCGTAGGACTGCGCTTCTTGGAAGACGAACTCGTTCTTCAGTCCGGTCGTGTCGGGGATCTGCGCCATCTTATCGGGGTCGCTGCCGGTCATCAGGGCTGCGGTGCTGAGGACGAGCGCGGAGAAGCAGCCGGATGTCGGGTAGGCCGCCTCAACGTCGAGCGCCTCGGCGATCAGTTCTCCGGACTTTTCAAGCAGCTCTGCCATCTCGACCCAATAGCCACTGGCCTCGTCCATGGCACGCTGGACTGCCGGGGACGGTGTGGAGCCTCCCCAAACCGTCGTGTTGCCGCTTGCGTTGATGACCGGACGCGCGCCCAGTCGCGTGTAGATATCTGTCATGTTCAGCCTTCCGAGTTGATTTTCCCGCACTGCATAAACGAGAAGCTGTCCTAATTCATCGCTTTTCAGATACGGCGCCTGTGTTCGGCGGTTAGCGTAGCGCAGAGCGCAGGCGTTCCGCAATTACCTCCGGCTGGCCTTCGTGGAGCGTGTGGAGGGCGATGCGTATTGAAGCGTCCTGGTGACCGACGAGTATGCTTGGTCTCCCTGAAGCTAGTTTGTCCGCAACGGTGTGGCCCGATACTGAAATCATGTCCGGGTCGAACTCTACGGTCAGGGCTGCGGATGCATGACTCTCGATGCGCTCGAAATCGGTCGAGACTCCCGCGACGTCTTCGACGGCGCTTTGGATGACCTGTGCCATGGCAAGAAGGCCAAGTATCCTGTCCTCGTGGTCAATGGTCAGCCACTCTTCGAGGGCCACGACCATTCCGACTATCTCCTGCCGGTCGACCTTCATCGATCGCCCGAATGAGCGGGGCCGATCACCCGACTGCGAGGCGACGAATCCCTGACGAGTGGCGTCGTGCACCAGATCGGCGCGTCCACAGAGAAAGCCAGTCGAGCTCGGCGCACCGAAGTATTTTCCTCCGAAGCACACGAGGTCGGCGGCACCAGAAATCCACCGCATCCGGTCGATGGGGTACGCTTGGTATGCGGCATCGACTATGACCGGGACGTTGTGCCTGCGTCCGATGTCCATGGCGTCGGGGATCGAGACGGTTGACGGGTCTTCGGCTCCGCGCGTCTTGTCGACGTACCCGATGCCCGCGGTATCCGGCGTTATAGCCTCTTCCATTTCCTGCGCGGTGCATCCCTCCTCGTCCCCAATCACGACGAGCGTACCACCGGGGACGACGTAGCACCTATCGTAGAAGTAGCGCTGCTTTCGCTGGAAGATGAACTCGTGCTTCATACCCGTCGTGTCGGGCAGCTTTCCTAGTTCCTCCTTTTCCGGGCCTGCCATGACTCCCGCGGCGGCGTGGAGGATGGCGGAGGCGCAGCCGGACGTGATGAACGCCGCCTCCACGCCGAGGAGCTCGGCGACCCGTTCGCCCGTGCGGTCCATGAGCTCGGGCATGGAGCAGTAGTAGTAATCTGCGTCTTCCATAGCCTGCTTGGCTCTGGCGGTCGGTGTCGAGCCGCCGAGGAACGTCTTGTTGCCGATGCCGTTGATTACGGGCGTGACGCCGAGCCGGCTGTAGATGTCGGTCATGGTTTCCCTCGTTTGGGACTCACTCGAAGGCCGATGCGTCCCAGTCGACCCATTCGCGGATTCCGCTTGCGTCGACCATACGTCGATATGCCTCGATATGTTCCTCCGAATATCCCACCTGGGCGGGGAAGTGCGGGCCGGTGTCGAGGCCGAGGACGCGGAGGCGCAGACGCGCATCGGGGCCTTCGCCCATTCCCGGTCCCGAAAGTTCGCCGGGTCTGACGGCGTTGAGCGGAGGGTCGATCTGCATGGCGAGCTCGATACGGTCGAACTCGTCCCAACGTTGTTCCTGCACGAGCTGCCAGCGGTGCAGGGAGAGGCGTGGGGCGACGTTGACCATGAAGTCGGTGAAACCTCTCGCGCCCAGCTTGTAGCCAATAGACATGACGCTGCCGTTGCTGATGAAGCTTACGCGCTCTCCGAATAGGCGGATCATGCTCATGTATTGCTGCGCGTTAGGGGAAGACCACTTTATGCCCGCAAAGTTCTCGATCTCCGCGAGTCGTTCGATGAGCGACTGCGAGAAGCTGTACCCGCTCGGCATGGCCCAGGGCGTGTTGTATGCCATGATACCGATGTCGGCCCTCTCGCCGATGTAGTCATAGTGAGCGAATATCTCGTCCTCGGAGGGCTGCAGGTAGCGAGGTGGGGCACACTGGATGTAGTCCATCCCAAGATCGGCGGCGTACCGGGCCTTACGTGCGGCGCGTCGTGCGCTCAACTCGAACACGCCAATACCCGTCGGGGCCCTGCCGTCGGCAGCCTCCACCAACGTGTTCGCCATCGCCTCCCACTCGTCGTCGTCGAGAAAGTACCCCTCGCCCAGTCCCCCCGCTATGAAGATGATCGCGTTCCCCTCGCCGATGCCCTGGTCTATGAGCCAGTTGATATGCGCCTTCGAGCGGTCGAGCTGCAGGTTGTACTCGTCGTCATTGAACGTTGGCAGGGAGACGGCGATGCCTGCCAGGTTTTGTCTTCGGGTTGCTGAGTTCATTTACTCCATCCATTTTGTCCGTTTGTCGAATGGTCTTCGACGATCGCCCAATTCTCAAGTCTGAGGTAGGGCACTCGCTCGAAGTGGCGTACGTTGTTTGTGACTATGGTCGCATTGAGGCTCAGGGCGTGGGCCGCAATCATGGTATCGAGAACGCCGATTGGGTTGCCTTGCGCTTCGAGAAAGTGCCTGAGGGTCCCGAACTCCCATGCGGCATCCTCATCCCATGGAACTACCGCTAGTCGCTCTGTAAAGTCGTCAACGATCTCATGGGAGGCAACGGGTATGCGAGACCTACTTATTCCAAAGGCCAATTCACCCAAAGTGACCATGGATACGCAAACAGCTTCTCTAGGAGTCGTGTTGAACCGCTTCTGCACGATAGACGGCTTCTTCCGCATGACATATATGCAGGTGTCCGTATCCAGCATGTCTCGCGTCAAGACCAGTCGCGCTCCTCTGCGGGCATGTCTCTGGGTTCGACCGAAAAGTCGTCGGATACCGTCAATGGATTCTCAAAGAACTCGCGCCAACTCGAGTCTTTCTTGGGAGACAGGACGACTCTATCACCGTCCTTCTCGATATAGACTTCAGTACCTTCAAAGTGGAATTCCTTGGGAATCCGGACCGCCTAGCTTGGTCCGATTCTAAAGAGCTTGGCAATCTTTCGTGTCATCGGCCTTTACACCACTGGAATCTGTGACGTATACCGTAGCACAGAACTCCGTCACGATATCATCAAGTCGCCGCCGTTGATGTCGAGGGATGCGCCGGTGATGTAGGCGGCGCGGTCGGAGGCGAGGAAGGCGACGAGCTCGGCGACCTCCCACGGCTCGGATATGCGGGAGATCGGGAAGCTTCGGAGGTAGGCATCCAGCCGCTCCGGGCTGACGTTCTCCTGCACCATCTCCGTGTTTACCAGGCCCGGACACACGGCATTGACTGTTATGCCG
>JAPPDQ010000350.1 GCA_028875495.1 Chloroflexota bacterium | reverse complement strand
GACGGCGCCAACATGGCCGTCATGGACGTTCACCATCCCGACATCCTGGAATTCATCGACTGCAAGGCGCAGGAGGGTGAAATCCACAACTTCAACATCTCGGTGGGCGCGAGCCACGAGTTCATGGAGGCCGTCAAGGCGGGCACCACCTACCCGCTCCGGTTCCATGAGAATCCAGCGGACACCTCTTCGCCCATCGTCGAGGTGGGAAAACTGGACGCGCGTGAGGTCTTCGAGAAGATCGTCTATGGCGCGTGGCGCAACGGCGAGCCGGGAATGATTTTCCTGGACTGGGTCAACCACCGGAACCCGACACCTCACATCGGACGCATGACGGCGACCAACCCGTGCGGCGAGCAGCCCCTACTCCCCTACGAGTCCTGTAACCTCGGCGCCATCAGCCTGCAGAGATTCATCGTGGAGGTCGATGGCCACCCGACGGTCGACTACGACAAGCTCCGCGAGGTCGTCCACGTGGCGACGCGGTTCCTCGACAACGTCATCGACGCGAACGCTTACTCGGTCGACAAGATTGAGACGATGACCAAAGCCACCCGCAAGATCGGTCTCGGCGTGATGGGCTTCGCCGACATGCTCGTGGAGATGGGAATACCCTACGATTCCGAGGAAGGCTTGGAACTGGGCCGCAAGATCATGCGGTTCATCAAGGACGAGTCCGACAGGATGTCCGTGATGCTGGCGGAGGAGCGCGGCAACTTCCCCGCCTACGAGGGGAGCAGGTTCGATACATCGGACGGGTCTCCCATGCGCAACGCCTGCCGCCTGACCGTAGCCCCGACGGGAACGACCTCGATGATTGCGGGGTGCTCAAGCGGAATCGAGCCCCTGTTCGCGCTTTGCTACCACAAGCACAACATTCTGGGCGGCGAGAGCCTGCTATACGTGGACGAGAACTTCGAGAAGGCGGCCAGGGACGGCGGCTTCTACAGCGAAGACCTGATGAACTACCTGGCCGAGGGCGGTTCGCTTCAGGACCGCGATGACGTGCCGGAATCGGCCAAGCAAACGTTCGTGGTAGCGGGAGACATCTCCCCCGAGATGCACGTGCGGATGCAGGCGGCGTTCCAGGAGAGCGTCGACGCGGCCATCTCCAAGACAATCAACTTCCCGAACGAGGCGACTGAGGAGAACGTACGGAGCGCGTACATGCTGGCTTGGGAACTGGGGTGCAAGGGCATCACGGTGTACCGCTCAGGCAGCCGCGAGGCGGAGGTGCTGACTGCCGGTGTGGAGAACGAAGAATCGGAGGAGGCCGACACCGAGTCGAACGGCCAGACAATCCACTCCATCGTCGAGCGACAGCGGCCCGCGGTCGTCCGAGGCGTTACCGAACGAGTCCGCACCGGACAGGGCAACCTCTTCGTAACGGTCAACTTCGACGACGAGGGATTTCCGTTCGAAGTGTTCGGCACGCTCGGCAAGGCCGGCAGCACGGACTCGGCCCGACTGGAGGCCATCACGAGACTTGCTTCCCTCGCGCTCCGCAGCGGTATCGACCCTGAGCAGGTAGTAGAGCAGTTGCGCGGGATCACCGATGAGCCGGTATGGGACAGCGGCACCCTCGTTGGCTCGGTGCCTGACGCGATTTCCCTAGTGCTCAACAAGAATATCGCCGACAAGGAGACTGCCGACGCGACGGCTGCCCAGATCGGTCTGTTCCCATCCACGGAACCCGTTGGAGACAGCAAAAAGGGTTTACTGGCTGGGCCTCTGACCGGTAAGCGTTGTCCGGAGTGCTCAGCCTACCTCATCGCCCAGGAAGGGTGCCTGAACTGCCTCGACTGCGGCTACAGCAAGTGTGACTGATACGTACTATCGTCGCTCCTTATTCCGTATGGACGGGAGAGAGTGACCGATAATGGCTCTAAATGGACGACCCGCTTTGAGCGGGTCGTCTCGGTTTAGTAAGTGGCAACGTATACGTCAACCAGAATCGTTCGTGGTGAGCTTGTCGAACTATGAACGGCGTTTTCACCCTTCGACAGGCTCAGGGCGAATGGATTTCTCATTCAAATCCTCTTGCAATGCAATTGGGGTTCTTTGCCCTTTGCCGCATAACCCCGACGATGTTGTATCATGGCATCCCCGCGGCGGATAGCGCCGCGACATGTCACCGGAGCACACAGAATGACACTTTACAAAAAACCCTTTGTCGCCATCACTATGGGCGACCCGGCCGGAGTCGGGGCCGAAGTCACTGTCAAGGCCCTGCAGGACGGTTCCATCTACGAGAAATGCCGCCCGTTCGTGGTCGGCAACGTGGCGGCGATCGACCACGCGATTGAGATTTCGGGACTGGACGCCTCGGGCAGGGTGACGCACGGCTTGGAAGACGTTGCAGGTGAGCCGGGCGTCATTGATGTGATGGACCCTGAGAACCTCGATTATTCGGGCATTGAGCTTGGGGAACTTTCCGCCTCTGCGGGCAAAGCGGCGGTGGAGTGGGTACTCCAGGCGGGGGAGATGGCAGCTGCCGGACACGTCCAGGCCATCGTGACCGCGCCGATCAACAAGGAGGCGGCGAAGTTGGCCGGGTACAAGGACATCGGCCACATGGAGATATTTCAGAGCCAGACGAACTCGAAAGAGGTGGCGACGATGCTCATGGCCGATGTGTTGCGCGTCGTCCACCTCACGACGCATCGTCAGCTCCGCATCGCCTGCGACTACGTCACCATTGACAACGTCCTCGCGAAGGTCGTACTCACCCACGAGCATTTTGTGAAGTGGGGCTTCCCTACCCCACGCATCGGCGTCTCGGCCCTGAATCCCCACGCCAGCGACGGGGGCCTCCTCGGTGACGAGGAGGAGAAGCAGATAACACCAGCGATTGACAAGGCCCGCTCGCTCGGCATCGACGCGATGGGGCCTGTGCCACCGGACACCGTATTCACGCAAGCCATCAACGGCAAGTACGACGTCGTCCTCGCCATGTACCACGATCAGGGGCACATCCCGATCAAGGTCTACAACTGGGAGCGGAGCGTCAGCGTGAATCTCGGACTGCCGTTCATCCGCACGTCCGTCGACCACGGCACGGCGTTCGACATTGCGGGACAGGGCATCGCGCACCACGAGAGCATGGCGGAGGCCATCGGTGTCGCGGTCGACCTGGCAAGCGACAGCAAGTTGCGGTGAATGTGGCACAGGCACTCGCCTAGCACAGCGTAACCAAACGGAACTTCCCCTTGCCTTCAATGGAAGTTCGTGACTCCATTAGTCCCAATCGTCGCCCAAGTCGGCTACAATAGAGTAGTTACGGGAAGATAGGGTGTCCTTCGATGGCTACATGCCTTTGTGAACACATCCGAACGGACGGCAAACCATGAAGATCACATTCATCGGCGGCGGGGTAATGGCCGAGGCGATACTCGGTGGGATTCTCGACGCGGGTGTCGCCGGGGCGGAGGAGATTCTCTTCGGGGAACCCGTGGAGGAACGCCGGATCGCGCTTGCCGAGACCTACGGCGTGACGGCGGACGCCGACAACCTCGCGGTGACCGAGGGCGCTGATATCATCATACTGGCGATGAAGCCGCAGCACCTAGCCACGGCCATGGACGGCATCAAGTCCGGCCTCCGCGGAGACCAGGCCGTGCTGTCCATCGTTGCCGGAGCGACCTTGGAGACCTTGACGAAGGGACTGCGCCATCGAGCGGTCGTTCGAGTAATGCCCAATACCCCTTCCCAGATTCGCGAAGGCATGACCGTATGGACGGCCACCGATCAGGTCACGGATGAGCAGAAGGCGGCCAGCCAGCGGATCGTCGCCTCTTTCGGCGAGGAGATCTACGTTGAGGACGAGAAGTACATCGACATGGTTACGGCCCTCAGCGCGAGCGGCCCCGCCTACGTGTTCCTGTTCATCGAGGCGCTCATCGACGCGGGTGTACACATGGGCCTTCAGCGTCCTATGGCGAGGAAGCTCGTTCTCCAGACGGTAATCGGGAGCTCCAAGTACGTTCAGGAGACGGGAATGCATCCTGCTGAGCTCAAAGACATGGTCTCGTCGCCCGCTGGCGGGACGGTCGAGGCGCTGATGTCGTTTGAGAAGTCCGCGTTTCGAGGGGCCGTGCTGAAAGCGGTCGACGCGGCGTACCGGAAGTACCAGGCCCTGGGTAAGGAAAGTTGAACTTCTTCGCTAACTTCATCAGCCTGTTCGTAGATGCTCTGACCTTGGCGATCCTCGCTAGCGTCATAATGTCGTGGGTGACCATGTTCGCCCCGGACTCACCAATAGTCGAGTCGATAAACGGCGTGCTCAAGCAGATGACCGAGCCTGTGCTGGGGCCCTTGCGGCGAGTTGTACCGCCGCTGGGAATGTTCGATCTCACACCGATGGTCGCTCTGCTCCTGTTGCAGTTCGTGATAAAGGGCTATCTGCTCCCAGCCCTATTCGCCTAGCTTGCGACGTGCCTCCGCTTCGCTGAGACCCTCAACCGCCAGCAGCTTCGCCCGGGAGTTCTCTCCCGACACGATGGATACGGCGCGCTTCGGGACTTCGAGCCGACGTGCGATCATTTCAACTACGGCACTGTTCGCCCTACCCTTCTCCGGAGCGGCGGTTACGTAAATCTTGATTATGCCGTCTTTGGTCACGATCCGATTGCGGCTCGCTTTCGGTTGGACGCGGACCTCGATGGTGATGGTAGGCATCTACGGGGCATTCCAAGCGATAGCGTGCTGTGGAGGCGGGTGTTCGATAACTGATCCCAGCCAGAGCGCGGGATACTCACCGATAGGATGCGCGTAGTACGCCGAGAGATTGGAAAAGATGGCGGCGGCGGCCAGAAGGGCGATGAACGCAATGGTAGCCGTATCAGGGATTCTGCCCTTCAACCAACTCAGGAGCCAGTCGGCAGTGAATCCGGCGAGGGCGAAGACTATGGGCACGGCGATTATGAGGCGACCGAACATTCCCTCCTGCCGTGTCAAGCCGACTCCGACGATAACGACTACGAGAACGGCCAAAAGAGCCCCGCAAGATTCTTCGCGCCACTTTCG
>JAPPDQ010000327.1 GCA_028875495.1 Chloroflexota bacterium | reverse complement strand
CTCATTACAAAGAAACGGAAGCATCGGCTGTTATGAACGGCAGGTTGATCTCAGTCTCCATGAGCGAGGAGAGCTCGATCTTGGCCTTCTCCGCCGCCTCACGCAACCGTTGGAGGGCCATGCGGTCGTTCGCAAGGTCGATGGCCTGATCGCGCTTGAACTCCTCGACGATCCAGTCCATGATGCGCTGGTCGAAATCGTCGCCTCCGAGGTGCGTGTCGCCGTTCGTCGACTTGACCTCGAAGACGCCCTCGCCGATCTGGAGTATCGTGATGTCGAACGTGCCGCCACCGAGGTCGTACACGGCGATGGTCTCTTCACCCTTCTTGTCGAGTCCATAGGCGAGGGAAGCTGCCGTCGGCTCGTTGATGATTCGCAGCACCTCGAGACCGGCGATGCGGCCCGCGTCCTTCGTGGCGTTCCGCTGGCTGTCGTTGAAGTAGGCGGGAACGGTGATGACGGCCCGCGTTATCGTCTCGCCCAGCTTAGCCTCGGCGTCCTGCTTGAGCTTCTGCAGGATCATCGCGGACATCTCCGGCGGCGCGTAGGTCTTATCGCCCATAGCGACGTAGGCGTCGCCATTGGTGTGCTTTTCCACCTTGAATGGGACGAGCTTGAGGTCGCGCTGCACGCTATCCTCATCGTACCGGCGTCCCATGAACCGTTTGACGGAGAATATGGTGTTCTCCGAGTTCGTCACAGCCTGACGTTTCGCGGTTGTCCCCACGTAGCGCTCGCCGCTCTTCGGGTTCATCGCCGCCACGGACGGCGTCGTCCGTCCGCCCTCCGCGTTCTCGATCACGCGAGGCTCGCCACCCTCGATCACGGCCATGCACGAGTTAGTCGTGCCCAGATCGATTCCCAAAATCTTCGCCATTACGCAGTCTCCTTGTCGCTTTTCGTTTCGTTCGAATCATCGGTTTCCGGCTGCTCGGGACGCTTGGCAACCACGACCTGCGCAGCCCGGAGCACCCGGTCCTTGTACATATATCCTTCTCGGAAGACCTCGACCACAGTTCCCTCTTCGCCGTCCTCGGTCTCCCGGAACAGGAGCGCCTCGGCATACGCGGGGTCATAAGGCTCTCCCATGGACTCGACCTTTGTCACGCCCTCCGTGTCCAGCATGTTTACGACGTTTCGCCGGACAAGCTGTATGCCCTCCGCCCATCCGGCAGACTCGTCGGTCGGGATCATGGCAATCGCGCGGTCGAGATCGTCGACGGTCGAGAGCATCTTCATGAGTAGGGCCGACTTGGCGCTCCGCTGTATCTCTTCCTTCTCCTCCTCGGCCCGCCTGCGATAGTTGACGAGGTCTGCCTGAGCGCGGGCCGCCATGCTCTTGAACTGCTCGCGTTCACGCTCAGCCTCTTCGAGACGCGCCTGAAGATCGTCCGCCTCGTCACCAGCTAAGGTTTCGTCCACTCCGCCCTCGGCCGGGAGTTCCTCGGCGTCATCCTCATGTTCGCTCATTACCATATCCTCTGTACCTCTATTGAGACTTTCGTTAGCCCGGGCTCTCTACCGCTTTCGCTCCGAGTAGAGCAGGGAGATCATCTCGTCGATGCTGTCGTCGAGGGCCTGCTTGGCGTCCGCGTCGTCGACACGGCGTAACTCCACTTTCGTCTTGACCAGCTTGTTGAACAGTTCGAGCACCAACTGCACACCGGCCAAGTTTAAGCCCAAGTCGCCGACCAAGTGCTTGATGAGGCGAAGCCGGGCAATATCGAGCTCGGAGTAGAGCCGGAGCATACCCTCGGTGCGAGTCGGTCTGACCAGCCCCGCGCGCTCGTACTTGCGGAGCGTCTGCGGGTGCATTTCGAGGATGCGGGCCGCGACGCTGATGATGTAGACGCCGTCGATCTCTGGCCGTCCGGGGCCCGTTGCAGGGCCTTGCCGTCCACGCGAACGGGTAGACTCACGCACCCTGCTTGCCTCTTCGATGATGTCCTGAAGCGCCGCCGCTAACCCCGCAGGGAACGGGGACGTTCTATTGACAACACCGGAGCGGCGAGTGGAGGGCCTGTCAGGATCGAACAACATGCTAACTCAATCGGTCTTGGCTACGTTATAGGGGTTACGAAGGACATTGTATAACTTGATACAAAGCATGTCAAGGGAGTTGATTGTAGAGCAGGGCGTCGGGAACTTCCCGAACCGTGAGAGCGTCTAGCTACCGCGAGGAGCAACTCCCAAACGCGGGGAATCTGAAAGTCTATCGAGTTTGTCGGAAACGGAAGGAGGCAAAGTGATGATAATGTTCAAGGCTTGTCCAAGGTGCCAGGGCGACATGCACCAGAACCGGGATATGTACGGGGAGTACCGCGAGTGCCTCATGTGCGGCTACATGGCGGACATTCGCAAGCCGAGCCTGTTCAGCATGGAGCCGGTCCCGGCCCCTGCCCCGGTCCGCAAGACGGTATCCAAGCGTCCGGCCCGAGCGCGAACAACGGCGATTCGAGCGGCGTAGCCGTAGCTGGCATCGCCGGCCATTCGGCCCAAATCTAAAGACCCTTTCGTACCTCGCACGAAAGGGTCTTTTCATTTTCCTTCAACCTGAGCGTGCGACCTTGCGTTTGACTCGTGGTTCAGCGATATTTGTATGTGTATTCAGGAGGAACCATGCTTTATCGAATGTCAAAGTCTAAAGATCGGTTCCAGGAAATTGACCGCACATCGCTTGGCACCGAGGGTGTTCTGGAGCGGCAGGACCTCCAGCGCATCATCCGTGATCAGCCTGATGTCATCGAAAACGGTCTGTTCATCGTTGCTGAGGAGTTCAGCAACTGGGCGGATAGCGGAAGAAGTATTGATCTGCTGGGCATCGGAGAAGATCGAAACCTCGTCGTTGTCGAATTGAAAAGAGGTGACACTGGCGAGCACATGGAACTCCAGGCGATCCGCTACGCGGCAATGGCGGCCAACATGACGCTTGAACAGATCGTCGATGCCCACCGGCAATACCTTCAGGAGCGCGGTGTCAGCGAGGACGCTCAAGAGCTCATTCACCAATTCCTAGACGTGGGAGATGGCGTAACCGAACCACAGGTGGCTACAGAGCGTCCGCGAATTCTGCTGGTGTCGGAAGGCTTTTCTAAAGAGCTAACGACTTCCGTATTATGGCTCAATGATGTCGGTCTAGACATCCGTTGTGTCCGCCTGCGAGTCTATCGCCATCAAGACGAACTGCTTATCGACGTAGATCAAGTCATCCCACTCCCAGAGGCGCACGACTACCTCGTCAAGGTCCGAGACCGAGCAGAGGAGTCTCAGCAGCAACGTACAACGGGCCGAATGGTAGCTGGAGACGCTGACTTTGAAGCCTCTATTGCTAATGCACCGGGAGAACACCAGCCTAACTTGAGGAAGTTACTTCAGTGGGCACGATCAATTGAAGAAAGTGGATACACTCGACTATCCACCTACCACTGGAAAGGAGAAACAGGGCTTTCTCTTATACCCCACGTACATTCCGAAAACGCTGGGCTTGTGACAATCTACAACGACCGAGGTAGGCCAGGCATACAACTTTGGAGAAGTGTGTTTGAACGGCGAGCACCGGGAGTTATGGATGCTCTCGAAAAGGCGTTAACACCAGTTAGACTTGGACAAGGTACCGTCACTAAAGACTTTAACGACCACGTCATTGAACTTTTGACACAAGCATACAAAGAGGCTAACTCGCCTCAAGCTACCAAACAGGAATAGACTTGCCCCGTCGCCATTCGCCATCTACCAAAAGCTGCCGAAGCGCTCCTCTTTCCAGGGGTCGGCCTCCATGTGGTAGCCGCGCTGCTCCCAGAAGCCGGGCCGGTCGCGGTCCATCAGCTCGATGCCGTTGACCCACTTGGCGCTTTTCCACGCGTATTTCTTGGGGACGACCAGTCGCAGAGGCCCGCCGTGGTCCCGGTTGAGAGGCGCTCCGTCGTGGTTGTAGGCGAAGAGCACGTCGTCGTCGAGCAGAACGTCGAGGGCGAGGTTGGTGGTGTAGCCGCCGAAGCAGGGCACCATCACGTGTGACGACTCAGGCTTCGGCTTGACGAGGCCCATCACCTCGGAGAACGACACGCCCTCCCAGGTGTTTTCGAGGCGGCTCCACTGCGTCACACAGTGGAACTCCGAGTCGATCGTGACCTTGGGGAGAGACATGAACTCCTCCCAGTTCAACGACTTCTCCTGGTTCACCAGACCGAAGATATCGAACCGCCACGTTTCGAGGTCGATCCTCGGCGGCGCGTCGAACGTCATGACGGGCCACTTCTCGGTCACGAACTGGCCGGGCGGCGCGACAACGCCCTCCTGCTCTTTGATCTGCTTTGCGCCCGTGAGTCTCTTGAACAGCATGTTTTGAATACCTCTCACTCAGGAGTATGGGGATTCGATAGCGACGTTTTCGCTTCCGGCCGCCGCAATCATAGTATACAACGCTGTGTGACTGTCGAAGGACTGCTTGTCTGAGGAGGGGCGGACGAGAGTTCACCCAATTGTTATGGTTTCGGATTCGAGACTAGTAAGCCTACTGCCTGTATACTCTATCGAATAGGAGCAAAGTCTATGACTAGCGAAGAGACCTTCACCCTAATGAGAACGGAGTACGATGCCCTCATCAGCCGCAACGATGAGCTTGAGGACAGGCTGGCCGCTCTGGACGCAGACGACGGGACTCGTGTGCCCCATGAGGTTGCTCTCGCCATAATTCGTGGTCAGAGTCCTATCCTCGCTTTTCGGAACCAACAACGTCTTACATTGCGGGAACTCTCCGACAGAACCGGAATTTCCGCGAGCTACCTGTCGGAAATCGAGCGCGGGCACAAGAACGGATCGGCTTCTGCTCTGGCCAAAATCGCCGGTGCTCTTGGCACAACGATCGACGGCCTGATCATCGAGTAAGTGACGCAGCCACATCCGAAGGGATGAGCAATAGAGAGCTCAGCTACGCCTTCGGATTTCGTGGTTGAGCTTCAACCACTGCATTCCTCTCAGTCA
>JAPPDQ010000252.1 GCA_028875495.1 Chloroflexota bacterium | reverse complement strand
CGTTCCGCCGGTGCCGACGTTCACGCCCTCGTACAACTGCTGGGCGACGACCATCGTCCGTTGAGCCGTAAAGCCCAATTTCCGCGAGGCTTCCTGCTGGAGAGTGCTGGTAATGAACGGGGCCGAAGGCTTGCGTCGCCGTTCACGCCTTTGTACGGAAGTCACGCGATACGTTGCGCCTTCAAGGTCGCCGGTAATTGCGGTGGCCTCGGCCTCGTTCTTGATCTCGATGCGAGCCTTGCTGCCGTGCAGACGGAAAAGCTGGGCGGTGAAGGTCTGCACATCTGCGCCGTTCTTGGATTGGGGGGCGAATTTGGCCTCGATGCTCCAATACTCTTCTGACTGGAACGCCTCAATCTCCTGCTCCCGCTCGACTATGAGCCGCAGGGCCACCGACTGCACTCTGCCTGCCGACAGGCCGCGTCGGACCTTCTTCCACAGCACTGGGCTGAGCTCGTAGCCGACCAGCCGGTCAAGCACCCTCCTCGCCTGCTGCGCGTCGATGAGGTTGTCGTCAAGGTCACGAGGATGCGCGAAGGCTTCTTTGACCGCCGCGTCGGTGATTTCGTGGAAAACCACGCGCTGCACTTTTGATGAGTCGATTTTAGCCGCATTGATGAGGTGCCAGGAGATGGCCTCTCCCTCACGGTCAGGGTCGGTGGCCAGATAAACAGTCGAAGCGGATTTCGCGGCGTCCGCGATTTCCTTGACGACCTTCCGCTTGTCTGACATGACTCGGTACTTTGGCACGAAGCTCAGGTCATCGACCCTGACGCCCATTTCCCTCTTGGGAATATCGCGAACATGGCCCATCGAAGCCTTCGTGTCGTACTTGCCACCGAGAAAACGCCCAATCGTGCGGGCCTTGGCGGGCGATTCAACGATAACCAGATCTTTGCCCATAGTTATTCCGTCAACTTCAAGATATAGGGGTTGGGACAACAAAACAGGCAGGGTATAGCCTGCCTCTTCTAGGTATTATGAACACAGGGTGTATCCGGTTTGCAACCGCTTTCCACCCAAATTCGACCGATACACTCAAACTCGCACGTAGTTCATCCCGCCAACCTGACGCACGAGACCGCGCAATTCCATCATTGCGAGAAGACTGCTCACGACCGAGATGGTCATCCCGGAACCTCGGATGATCTCATCGATGTGCGTAGGTTCTTGGCTCAGGTGAAACAAGACGTTAGATTCGTCGTCGCTGGCCGGGAACAAGGCCGCCATTTCGATTTGTGCCCCCACAAACGAGAGGTTCAATTCCTCGAGGATGTCCTCGTGCTTGTGGACCGGTTTCGCCTCCATGCGCTGAATCAGGGCATTCGTGCCGCGACTGCCCGGCGACAGGATGCTGCCCGGCACGGCGAAGACCTCGCGGTTCTGATCGAGAGCGTGTCGTGCGGTTATCAAGGCCCCGCTGCTTTCGGCGGCCTCGATCACCAGTGTTCCCAGGGTTATCCCGCTCAGGATGCGATTTCGCCGAGGAAAGTGCTCGGCTTTGGGCTTGGTGCCTATGGGGTGCTCGGAAACAATGGCGCCGTTTTCCGCAATCTGTTCGGCGAGCCGGGCGTGCTGGTGCGGGTATACGACGTCCACGCCGTTGCCGAGCACAGCAACCGTTCGGCCACCCGCTTCCAGTGCCGCGCGGTGGGCGATACCGTCCACTCCGCTAGCGAGTCCGCTCACGACCACAACGTCCGAGTTCGCCAGGTCCGTCGACAGCCGATGCGTGACCTCGCGGCCGTAAGCCGTGACCCTTCTCGTGCCGACCACGGCGACCGACCTCTCGTCCTTCGGAAGCAGTTCGCCTTTGAGGTAAAGCACCGGCGGAGCGTCGTCGATTTCCTTGAGGCGGGCGGGATACTCGCTGTCACTCCACGTGATGGCGGAGCAACTATGCCTTTCGAGCAGAGCCAACTCGGCGTCCGGGTCGATCCTGTTCCGATGTCGCAGGACCGATCTAGTTGTTCTTTCATCCAGACCGGCCTCGCGGAGATCACCTTCGCTTGCACGCCATGCGTCGGAGAGTTTTTCGAAATGGTTCTCCAGCAGCCGAAGCCGCACGGTCCCTATGTACGGCACCCTAGTGAAGGCGATCCAGTGCTTCAGTTCGTGGTGTTCCATAGGCGGGTAATGATAGCACGTTGGGAGGGCGCTACAGCGGTTTCCTGCTTTCCGATTCCCAGGGGTTGGTCCAGTAGGTCGTACGAGCGAGCCCTGCGAGGCAAACCGGCAGGCAGCGAGTTCCCACCGGGGCGAACCCCTTTTTTGACGGACATTCGGGGACATTTTGGGACGTCGGGGTGACGACGAGAGGGAGTCATGGGGATGTGAGTGGTCGTGCGAGCAAGTCCTTCGAGGCGACCGGCAGGACCGGGCCGAACCGTTTTTCGAGGGACATTCGGGGACATTTTGGGACGTCGGGGTGACGACGAGAGGGAGTCATGGGGATGTGAGTGGTCGTACGAGCGAGACCTGCGAGGCGACCGGCAGAACCGGGGTGAACCGTTTTTCGAGGGACATTCGGGGACATTTTGGGACGTCGCGGTGATGTTGTCGTTAGACGTGGGTGAGCAGGATGCGTTAAAGAGTCATTTCCGTAACATCCGGTAACATTTCGTAACTTTCTTCCTCGTCGTCTTATGGTCGAGCGGTTGGTCATCTCGTCAGCTCGAAATCATAATAGATCATATATTCTTATTCGTCAAGTTGGATTCGGGGCTGCAACTGTTCAGAGTTGGTGAGGGGAATGTGCCCTCATCCCTATGGATACCCGCCCTGTATCGTAGTACGGGGTGACGGTATGGCGGTGGCTTGCTTGCCTCACGGCAGAGTCTTTCCATTGTCACAGAAAAGTCCTCTATCCCGTTCGGCCCCGTATCCAGTACGGGGCAAGCTCTGAGCCTGTCGAAGGCCCTCTTCTCGGTTCAACAGGCTCACCACGAACGGAATTGGGAAAGGCCCTAGCCTCACCAAGTCTGAACAGTTACAGTCCAGGGTGTTGAACCGCTAGGACGACTTTTCACTCTCATGGGCAACTCGTTGCACGGCCTCAAGATAGGTCTTCGCGCCGGCCGATAGGTATGGAATCCAGCTCGTCATCAGAAATCTGGCTCCAGCCTCTACCACCTCCTCAGCCGTGTCCGCCCACGCGATGGCCCCGGCAGTGCGCCCGGACTCGGCGATGCGTGACACGGCATCGGAAATGGTCTGCTTGACCCTGGGATGGTCAATTTGTCCTATCAGTCCCATGCTCTGGGCAAGGTCGCTGGGCGCGACGAAGAACACGTCGATGTGGTCAACGGCGAGAATCTCCGGCAGGTTTTCTATTGCCCGGATGTCTTCGATCATCGCGACCACAAGGGTCTCCCGGTTGGCGGATTGGAAATACTCAGCGGAATCGAGGCCATAGGCTTGCCTGCTCTCGTACATCCCTCGCTCGCCGATTGGCGCGTATCTCGCCGCGCGGACAACCTCCTCTGCCTGTTCCGCCGTATCGACATGCGGGACGATCACTCCCTGAGCGCCCTGATCGAGCGACCGGTAGATGAGTCCGTAGTCCACGCGGTTGACCCGGATCAGGGAAGTCATTCCCCAGAGGTCGCACGACCGCGTGATGTTCTGGGTCTCCCTGAAGTCGATTGCGCCGTGCTCCGTCTCGACCCATACGCCGTCGAACCCCATTGGGCCGAGGAAGTCGACGATCTCGGCCGTGTGGAACCCCTCGACGACGCTGACGATTTCTCCCCGTTCGAGCTTCCTCTTGATCCCGTTTTCTCGTAGCTGACGCAATTGTCGCTCCTACAGATAGAGTCCAATTTCAATGGTTAAGGGTCACGTCACGTGCGAAGCCAATGCACACCGGTCATGCGCCGGGTTACCCAAATTCCTCCCTGAGCAACTCCGCCGCCAGCGTCTCGTTCCTGAGCTTCGAGTAAGCTTCGTCGAGCGGGATGTCTGCTGCACTGCCCGGCGCGAAACCGCAGTCGGGGTGCAGGAGTAATCGCTCAGGCGCGACGTATTGGGCGGCTCGCCGGACCCGGTCAGCGATCTCGTCGGGAGTGTCGATATGGCTGCCGCGGCAATCGACGCAGCCGAGACCGATGTCAAAACGCTCGGGCAGTTCCCGCAGGATGGCGAAGTCGCCCGCCGCTGGGATGGCAAACTCCAGCATAAGGACATCGACCTGTAGATCGGACAGGGCAGGCAGAATCGGTCCATATCCGCCCTCGCCCACCCATCCGGCACGACCTTTATTGCGCCGGCAGAGGTGGACGGCCAACCGGACTCCGTCTACTCCTTCGACAACTCGGTTAATCAGATCGACGCAGAAGGCCATCTCGGCCTGCGGATCGTCATACTGCGCGCGCGCATTCGGGTCGACGAACAGGCATAGATGTGGATCGTCGATCTGCGCCATCGCTACCCCTTCGTCGCGGAGAGCTATGAGCTCCTGCTCTAGGATGGGCACTAGCGCATCGGTGAAGTCTCGCCGGGTGGGGTACGCGTCTTTGGACAATTCGGGATCCCACATCCGTTCGCCGATGAGGTATGGCGACGGAATGGCGACCTTGACATCGCGTTCGGTGTGCCGCTTGAGGAAGCCGGCCTCTTTTGCAAGAAGACCGGGATGTACGACGTCCAACTCTGACGTTACAACGTGCCAGGTCTGGCGCTGTCCTTGCACCTCTTTTATGGAGAGCTCGAAGCCGCTGCAGATATCCGCTATTACGCCGATGTACGACTTCCGCCGCCATTCTCCGTCGGAGATCACGTCGATTCCGGCAAGTTCCTGCATCTGCGCCACGTACGGAATTGCGGAGTCCATCATGCGCCGAAAGTCGTCTGAAGAAAGGCCGCCATCGACCTGCTCTTCGATCAGGTCTCGCACGTATTGAGGACGCGGCATCGAGCCGACGACGGTGGTTGTGAATAGGTCCTTTGTCATCCGGCATCCTGGCAGGGCATCATTAGTTGGCTGCGCTTTTACCTATACAAGAAAATCAGGTAGAAAGCCGCATCCAGTCGGCGGTG
>JAPPDQ010000199.1 GCA_028875495.1 Chloroflexota bacterium | reverse complement strand
AGGCAAGGTGCCAAGGCATTGAGGCATCTTGTCGCTCAAGGATGGGAGACACCTCTAGAGTTGTCCTTCGGGCAGCGTCGAGGTTGGGTCAGTGACGAATTCTTACACCAGGGTACTACTTGTGACGATTTGTTTCACCTCGTGAAGGATTTTTGCAATTTCCTCGTGGTAGGGCTCTGAGTGTTTATTTTTTGCGCCACCTGCGGATAGGTGATTAGTTCTTGCGCCAGTACACAATCTGTGATAACATTCTGCATCTCGTGAAGATTTCTTGCAGAACGAGGAGATGTGTGAATTGGCGACTCCAGTCCTGAGTTTTCGAGGACGGGCCCTTCCCGAGCCGGGAACGCCTGTCGGCTACGCGGCGCTCATCGCCGAGTACGACCTACAGGTTCCTTCCCCCCCACGTCTGGCGGCCATCGCGAACCGCCATCATCCCATCTCTACGCGCGAGTGGCGCATGTTCGCTCCGGGTTTCGCACCCGGGGAAAACCTAAGAAACCAACTCGAGTTCGCCGTGAAATGGGAGGGCGTAAGCCTCGCTGTGCTGCGGGCACTCTTCAGACGCATCGACGCCGCTGAGGTCGTCCGCATGGTACGCGACAAGCCTACCGGCGCCTACATCCGTCGGATTTGGTTTCTCTACGAATGGCTCATGGACGTGCGTCTGGATCTGCCGGATTCCGGCAAGGTACGGGCCGTACCCGTGGTGAATCCCAAGCTGCAATTCGCCCGAACAAGTGGGCCTCTTTCGCGACGCCACCGAGTCCGAAACAACCTCCCCGGTACGCAGCGGTTCTGCCCGATGGTCCGCCGGACCCCGGAACTTGACCGATACACGCAGATGCGCCTTGATGAGGAGGCTCGGAAGGTAATCGGCCGAACCCATCCTGATGTCGTCCGGCGCGCCGCAGCGTTTCTCCTTCTCGAAGACAGCCAGGCTTCGTTTCAGATCGAAGGTGAGCGCCCGCCCCAAGACAGGCAGCTCCGTTGGGCCCAAGCGATCGCCGACGCGGGTCAACAGGATCTGACTGTCGACGAATTCGAGCGTCTCCAAGAGATGGTGATCGGCGACGCGAGGTTCGTGCAACTCGGCCTCAGGACCGAGGGCGGGTGGATCGGGGAGCGTGACCGAACAACAGCAGACCCCATTCCGGAGCACATCAGCGCACGTCCGGAAGATCTGCCCGATCTCATGCAGGGGCTCGTCGAATACGAGCAGCAGACGGAGGCAGCGCCCTTGGATCCCGTTGTCGTGGCGGCCGTCCTGTCTTTCGGTTTCGTCTACATCCACCCGTTCGAGGATGGGAATGGACGCCTTCACCGCTGGCTGATCCATCACGCGCTGGCCCGCGCCGGCTACAACCCGCCGGACTTGGTGTTCCCGGTGAGCGTCCCCATGCTGAGGCGGATCACAGAGTACCGTGAAGTCCTAACCAGCTATTCCCGGGAGGTACTCCCCCTGGTTGATTGGCGCCCGACGGGACAACACAACGTGGAGGTCCTGAACGACACGGCTGACTACTACCGTTTCTTCGACGCGACAGCGCACGCCAAGTTCCTCTACGGGTGCGTCGAAGAGACCGTGACCCGGGATCTCCCTCAGGAAGTCGCATACCTCGAGGGATACGACGAGTTCTCCAGACGAGTCCAGGAGGAGACCGCGGACATGCCGGAGAAGACGATCAACCTCTTAGCGCAGTTCCTCCGGCAGAACAACGGTAGGCTGTCCAAACGGGCACGAACTCGTGAGTTCAAGCGCCTTTCCGACGACGAGGCGGCGCGGGTGGAGGCGCTGTACGCGCGGTGCTTTCTCGGAGAGACGTATCCGGCTGGATAAGTACCCTGCTGGGTTCGGCGCGACCGTGGCGGCCATCGGACAGGAACTCCCCGTGATCTCTCTCTTAGCGAACGCCTAAGAGTGCTTCCGAAGTGGTCATCTGTGTATATGATACGGTGATGCATCAACGATGTTGTTGACAGAAGCGTAGCAAATCGTTATCGTAGCGACATCGTGGGTCGACCACAGTATTCAAAATAAGAAGACGCTTGACGTTGTTAGAGTTTCTCCTCATGCCACAACAGGACCGACAAGACAGGAGGCACTGAGAATGCTGCCGATCATGGCGAAACCTGAAGATGCCCTCGCGGTCGTCGACTACTTGAAAACCAAGGTGACCGGGGCAACGGTCGGCGACGCAAGGGCAACGCTCCCTGGACCGGTATTGGACCGCCGAAAGGTTGCCGCTTACAAGGCATGGGGACTGGTTACCCAAGAGGGTGACCGGTTTAGGTTGACCTCTCGAGGACGAAGGCTTGCCCGCGCCTCGGATGAGAATCGAACCCGGATCTTCGCCGAGATCATCTCGGAGACCTACGTCTATCGACTCGCAGCCGAGTGGATGCACCATCACGATCGCGACATGGTACCCATAAGCGATCTCGCCGCCCACTGGTTCGAGCATGTCCCGTCGGAACTCGGCACTGACAACGAACAAACGATCCGTAATCAAGTCGCGTGTTTCATGGGACTAGCCCAAGCAGCCGGCCTTGGCAGGTATGTAAAGGGAAGACGCGGTAAGTCCACCCGTCTCGAGGTGAACCGGACAGGCTTGGCGGAGTTCGTTACCGGACTACAGCCATCTCTCCAGTCCAGCGAGCAACGGGACACGGACGCTGACAGCGAGAATGGCACCTCGGCGCTTGCCGAGGAGTCGGGCGATCTAAGTGAGTCTGCACTCGATGGTTCCGAATCGGGGGACCGCGATGAGACAGCAGCATCGTCAGCCTCCCGGTTATCGGTCGCATCACCCGAGTCGCCGATGGGTCTGGGACAGCTTGGGATGCCGGATGTGCGCCTCAATCTCGAGATCCGAATCGACGCGAGCGTTACGCCGGAGCAAATCGACTCGATCTTCGCGAGCATGGCAAAGCACCTATACCAACGCGACGATGAAGGCCAATAGCTCTGACGTCGCCAAGGCCGGTTTAGGCCTCCTCAAGAGACTCGCAAAGGATACTCGCGAGCTTCGGCTGCCCCCTGACGAGGGGGCAGCTTCGCCGACCGCACGAGTCCTTCCGTTGTCGATAGTCCGCGTGAAGCGAGGCTACTTGGAACGGATTACCCACCAACTCAATGGTTCGTACCACCACGGTTGGTACGACGCATGTGCCGTGATGATGCGACGCCTAGTCGAGACCCTCATCATCGAGGTCTTCGAGGAACAAGGAATGCCGGAGAAAATCCAGACAGAATCCGGTGACTACATGCAACTCAAAGGCCTGATTGGCTGTGCAATCGGTGAACCCGCATGGAACCTGGGTCGGGTAACCAAGCACGCTCTCACCGAGATCAAGAAGCTGGGGGACAATTCAGCACATGGTCGTCGGTTTACTGCTCACCGAGGCGACATCGACAACATGAAGACCGATTTTCGCGTAGCGGTCCAAGAACTGGTCAACCTCAGCGGGCTGGGGTAAGTAAACCATCGCCAAGAGCGCGACTTACCCCAGCAGGTGACAGCGAGCACTACCGCTGCGATGTGTCCTCTCACGTAATCACCCTCCCAATCCTCTGCTGCAGCATCCGGTTGAAGTTCTCCAGGTCCTCCGCCAACACCTCCTGCAGCGCCTCTTCCACCTCCCCCAACTGCACCCTCAGCACCTGCGACACCTCCATGTGCTGGTCCGTCGGCGGGAAGTCCGCCGTGGCCACGGCCCCCTGCAGGTAACGCAGCCGCCCCACGATCTTCGACGGCCAGCGCACGCCGTCACTGCCGGTGTCGATCAGCTGGATCAGCTCGTGCTCCACCTCGATGAGGGCCGCGTCCAGCGCTTCCCCGGCCTCGATCAGATCCTCCGCGCCGTCTTCCTCCTCCAGCACCGGCCGCAGGTCGTAGATCTGGCGGCGCAGCAGCTCGATGCGGTTCACCATGTCCGCCGCGCGATTCCGGTCGGCCATGATCTCCTGCACCAGTTCGGTCTGCGCCGCGATGTCGGCGAGCGTCCCTTCCGAGTTGGGGTCCTTCAGCACGGTCAGCGGCTGGCTGCCCATCTCTTCATCATCGACGAGGAGAGTGACGGTGTACGTGCCCGGCGGCTGTAGCGGCCCGCCACCGCCTCCGAACCCCATCCCGCCCACGCGATAGCCCTCGTCCGGCATCGGGAACCAGTCCGAGTAGAGCGGCTTGGTGCGCAGGCGGATCTCGGTCGGGCCGTCGCCGGTCAGGTCCCACCACACCCGGTTGAAGCCCGCGCTGCTGGTGCCGTCCAGGGTCGTGACCTCCTCGCCGGCGCTGTCGTCGATGCGCAGCTGCACCGTGCCGGCGCTCTCGCCCAGCCAGTAGGTCAGCGGAGCCTCGCCCTCCGGGTTCTCGCCGTCGGACCAGTCGTCCAGCATGGTCGCGGGCTCGGTCACGGGGCGGAAGCGGTAGGCGTCGCGCGGCTCGAACAGGTGAGCGGCCGACGCGGCCACTTCATCGGTCAACTGCTGCACCGGCCCCAGGTCGTCCAGGATCCAGTAGCCGCGCCCGTACGTCCCGATCACCAGGTCGTTGAAGTGCTCCTGCTGGAAGATCCCGTAGTACGGTGTCGGCGGCAGGCCCGGCATGAAGCGCTGCCAACTGTCGCCGTCGTCATAGCTGATGTAGAGCGAGCTCTCGGTGCCCAGATAGAGCAGGCCCGGGCGCACCGCGTCCTCCAGCAGATACCGTGTATAGTCGACCGGATAGTTGTCGACCCCGTCGGCAATCGCGGTCCAGCTCTCGCCGAAGTCGTCGGTGCGGTAGGCGCGCGCCTCGAAGTCGCCCACCTGGTGGTGCTCGATGGTGATGTAGGCGCGGGCCGCGTCCCAGCGCGAGGCGTCGATGCTGCGCACGACACCGTCGGGGGGCAGATCGGGGATGTTTTGGGTCACTGCCGTCCAGGTGGCGCCGTTGTTGCGGCTCACGTGCATGAGCCCGTCGTTGGTGCCCGCCCACAGGAGGCCCGGCTCCACGGGCGACTCGTCGAAGGCGTAGATCACGCAGCAGAACTCCACGCCGATGTTG
>JAPPDQ010000039.1 GCA_028875495.1 Chloroflexota bacterium | reverse complement strand
CTCCATCGTCGAGGCGGCACAGGCCGACGGCGAGGGACTGGCGCCTATCGGCCTATGCCACGGGGCCACGGTCGTGCGACCGGTCTCCAGAGGCCAAATGCTTAGCGCTGCCGATGTGCAGTTGCCCGAGGGCGGCTTCGCCGCTCACCTGCGGGCAGTGCAGAACGCCGTCTGAGGCCCGTTACCTACACTCAATACGGACATCTACGCCCACGTAATAGTAGATTTCCGTCCTTAATTCGACCGAGAATGAATAGCCATACGGGTCGAACATGCCCGTTGGCGCAGCGAAACGAAAATGCCAGGAGGACCTTGAAGTGTTCAAGCCGGTGCCGTCTAAGGTCGATTTCGTCCAAATGGAAAAGGACTTGCTCGCATGGTGGGACGAGTGCGGAATCGTTGCGAAGTACCTCATTCGCAACGACGACTCCGGCAAGCGATTCTCCTTCGTGGACGGGCCGATTACGGCAAACAACCCGATGGGCGTTCACCACGCCTGGGGCCGCACGTACAAGGACCTGTTCCAGCGCTACAAGACCATGCAGGGCTTCGAGCAGCGCTATCAGAACGGCTTCGACGGGCAGGGACTGTGGATTGAGGTCAACGTCGAAAAAGACCTCGGCATGACCTCCAAGACCGACATCGAGGAGTACGGCGTCGGCAAATTCGTCGACCTGTGCAAGGAGCGCGTGCGGCGATTCGCGGATGTCCAGACACAGCAGTCGATCCGGCTCGGCTACTGGATGGACTGGGACAACTCGTACCACACGATGTCGGACGAGAACAACTACACCATCTGGCATTTCCTCAAGGTCTGTCACCAGAAGGGGTACATCTACGAGGGGCGCGATGTCATGCCCTGGTGTCCACGATGCGGCACCGGCATCTCTCACCATGAGATCGTCACGGAGGGTTACAAGGACATCACGCATCCGAGCCTGTACGTCCGCTTCCCGCTGATAGACCGGCCCGGCGAGGCGCTCCTGATCTGGACGACGACGCCGTGGACGCTCACCTCGAACGTGGCCGTGGCCGCCCATCCCGACCTGACGTACGTCAAGGTCAAGGTGAAAGGGACGGCCCCTGACGGCGGTGATGAAACGCTCTACCTCATCAAGAGCCGGTTGGAGGCCCTGAAGGCCGAATACGAGGTTATCGGGGAACTCAAGGGTAGGGAGTTGGAAGGTCTCCGGTATCACGGGCCATTTGACGAGCTTCCCGCCCAGGAGGGTGTCGAGCACCGGGTCATCCTGTGGGACGAGGTTAGCGAGAGCGACGGCACGGGCCTCGTTCACAACGCGCCGGGAGCCGGTGAGGAAGACTACGCGCTCAGCAAGGAGTATGACCTTCCTGCCATCGCGCCGCTGGATGAGTTCGGCCAATTCCTAGACGGCTTCGGCGAGCTGACCGGCCTGAGCGTGTTCGAGGTACCTAAGCCGATCTTCCGCAGCCTCCGTGAAAAGGGCACGCTCTACCGGCTCGATCAGATCACCCACCGGTATCCCGTCTGCTGGCGCTGCGACACGGAGCTCGTGTTCCGGCTCGTGGATGAGTGGTTCATCTCGATGGAAGAGCTGCGGCACGATATCGCCGAGGTGACGAAGAAGATCACGTGGATACCTGAGTTCGGAATGGGGCGCGAACTCGACTGGCTCAGGAACATGGACGACTGGATGATATCCAAGAAGCGCTACTACGGCCTCGCCTTGCCTATATATAAGTGCGACGACTGCGGGGACTTCGAGGTCATCGGCAGCGAGGTTGAGTTGAAGGAGCGCGCCGTCGAGGGCTGGGAGCGGTTCGAGGGCCACTCGCCGCATCGCCCGTGGATCGACGAGGTGAAGATAGCGTGCGAGGAGTGCGGGGTGACCGCCTCGCGGATCAAGGACGTGGGCAACCCCTGGCTCGATGCCGGCATCGTCACCTTCTCCACACTGGGCTATCGACACGACAAGGACTACTGGAAGAAGTGGTTCCCGGCAGACCTCATCTCTGAGAGCTTCCCGGGGCAGTTCCGCAACTGGTTCTACTCGCTCCTGACTATGAGCACCGCGCTTGAGAACACGGAGCCCTTCCGTGCAAACTTCACCTACGCAACGCTCATGGATGAAAAGGGCGATGAGATGCACAAGAGCAAGGGCAATGCCATCGAGTTCGAGGAGGGCGCCGACCAGATGGGCGTGGACGCCATGCGCTGGATGTACAGCGGCACCAATCCGGCGTCCAACCTGCTCTTCGGCTTCGGGCGGGCGGACGAGACGCGCCGGAGGATGCTCATCCCCCTGTGGAACGTCTACTCGTTCTTCACGACGTACGCCAACATCGACGGGTACACGCCCGAAACACCGGCGCCTCCTGTGGGAGAGCGCGCGGAACTCGACCGTTGGATCATCTCGGAGCTGAACGAGCTTATACGGACGACGACTGCGTCGCTCGACCGATACGATCCCCAGACTACTGTCCGGGAGATAGACGAATTCGTCGAGCGGCTGTCCAACTGGTACGTGCGGCGGAGCAGGCGACGCTTCTGGAAGTCGGAGGTCGACACCGACAAGGTGGCCGCATTCGCGACTCTCCACGAGTGCCTGACGACGCTCGTCAAGCTCATGGCGCCGTTCGTTCCGTTCGTGACGGAGGAGATCTACCAGAACATCGGCCGGAACGGCGAGCGGGAGAGCGTCCACCTGGAGGACTGGCCGGTCGCCGACGAGTCGCTGATCGACACGCGGCTTGACGACGCGACCCGGCTTGCGATGCGACTTTCCAGCTTGGGGAGAGCGGCTCGCAGCAAGGCAGGGATCAAGGTGCGTCAGCCGGTGGCAAGCGTAGCGTTCAAGCTGAGGACGGACGCCGAGAGAGAGCTCCTGGAACAGGTCTCGCCGCAGGTCCGGGACGAGTTGAACACCAAAGAGATCAGCGTACTTGACGACGTCTCGACCGTCGCCAACCTCGAGATCAAGCCGAACTTCCAACTGCTCGGGCCGAAGTATGAACGAGACGTTGGCCGGGTCGCCGGGGCGATCTCGAAGGCCGAGCCTTCCGAGGTATTTCGCAAAGTGTCGGCAAACCGGCAGGTCACCCTAGGCGACTACACGCTGGAGCCGGACGAGATCGTCGTGAGCGCCACCGACAAGCAGGGGTACTCGGTCATAGCCGAACAAGGCTATTCCGCCGCGGTCACGACGGAGCTAACCGCCGACCTCGAACTGGAGGGCCGGGCCCGCGAGCTCGTCCATCAGGTCCAGAACATGCGGCGCGACGCCGGTTTCGACATCGCGGACCGGATAACTACCTATTACACCGGCGACACCGGCATCGACGAGGTGATCGCCGCGCACGGCGGCTACATCCGTCAGGAAACGCTCTCGGACGACCTTGTCAGGAGCGCACCCCCGGAGGAGGCCCATGCCGAGTCCCACCGGATAAACGGCATGGAAGCAGACCTGGGCGTCGTCGCGGTAAAGTGACCTCGGCAACCTTCGGATTGTACCTGCAATTCGTGGTTTCGTAGCTAACTGCGTTTACGGTGCTTGACATCCAACGGGAAGATATGCTTAAGTTCGGTGCACTCGTTGGATGGGGAGGATGATTCAGACGGTTCAAACGGCGATTAGGAGCGGTTCCGTTCGATTTTGAACGAAAACTAGATAGGTATTGGAATTCTAGGTGATTCTGAGAGGAGGATTCACAATGGGTACTAGATTTCTAAGGTTTGGGTTGCCGGCGTTGCTTGTGTCAGTTTTAGGATTGGCGCTTGCGATAGCCTGCGGAAGTAGTGATACGGCAGAACCGGCAGCGGCAGCGCCAACACCGGACGTGGCCAAAATCATTCAGGACGCGGTAAATGCGCAGGGCGCCAGCGCATCAAGCGACATCGAAGCCGCAGTTTCCGCCGCGCTGGCCGGACAGGAGAGCCTCACTCGCGCGGACGTTGAGGCCATCGTCAACAGCGCCACGGCCGGCGGTCTCTCTGCCGCCGACGTACAGCGGATTGTCGATCAGTCGATCCAGAATATCCCCGTCCCTCAGATCGACACCGGCCAACTGAGCGCTCTGGTTCAGTCCGCTGTTGCCGCGTCAGCCCCTGAGGGCATTGATGTCTCCGAGATCAATCGCATGGTCCAGGCTGCTGTCACTGCCGCTCAGGCCGGCGCAGTCACTCGCGGCGACCTGGAAGCGCTTGTCACGAAGTCCATCCAGGACGCGGCTGCGGACCAGCTTTCCGCAGAGCAGGTGCAGGCGATTGTTTCAGCGTCCCTCGAGGCCACCAACAAGGCCATCGACGAAGCCGCGATGGCGGCCCAGGCAGCAGGAACGGCAGCCATGGAAGCGGCGGACCTCGCCAAAGAGGCCAAGGCGGCCCAGGAAGCCATGATGATGGAAGAGGAAACCGGCTATATGGCCGAGAAGATAAATGCCGGGTCATTCGGCAGGCCCTTCCACATCATCTCCGGCACCTCCAACGAGAACTTCCCACAGGTGCCGTACAAGGAATCGCCGTCGTCCGCAGCCGCCGTGGCGGCGGGCACGATCCTGCCGGTTGATCAGCGACTTCCCAACTGGGAGAACGTCTTCATCCTCCCGCCCGGCGACGAGATCGGCACGTACGGAGGCATCATGAGGACGACCATGTCCCGGCCCGTCACCCAGACCGACGTGGGCATGGGCTACGGCCTCGAGATGTCCCCCGACGGCCTCCTGCTCGTTCCGAGCATGTTCCGAGTGTTTGAGTCGAACGACTCGGGTGACGAGTTCACCTTCAAGATGCGCAACGGCGCGCGCTGGTCGGACGGACATCCGCATACGATGGAGGACATCCGGTTCGCCCTCGAGGACCTGATGCTCAACAAGGAGCTGATGCCCGGTCTTCCCGCCGTGCTGAGGTCTCCGATCACCGGCAACGACATGAGAGTGCAGTTCATCGACGATTCGACCTTCAAGGTCTTCTTCGACGACCCGAACTTCAGCTTCATGGAGTCCACGGCGATGAACATCTTCTCCGGCATCAAGGGGTGCCCGAGGTGCTTCATCTCGCCTTCGCACATCCAGAAGCGCT
>JAPPDQ010000180.1 GCA_028875495.1 Chloroflexota bacterium | reverse complement strand
TGCGGAATCAACGGCCTGCAAACATTTCGACTTCGTTCCCAGTAAACTTCCGCTAACGCTCGCGGATGTCGAACCGCAACTTGCAGCAGTACTCGCGAGCGATTTACCCGAACAGTTGTCTGATGCCGATCTCTTGACCCATCCGCTCGCCGTGTGGGTGGAGCTTGCCCTCGGACTGGAGGACGGACAGATACTGAAACGGAGACGACCCATCCCAATCGCCGACGCCGCTACCTCCCTTGCACGTGCCGGCGATGCCGACCCTAAGCACTGCCGGGATATCCTAGAGCGTTTCTTGACACGGGTCAGCCTTCCCGAGAGGGAACGCGGTGGCACAGGTGAACACGCGTTCCTTGCATTCAAGATTCATCGTTTCATCGCTGGTGCAGGCGACATCTTCGCGACTTTGCGCGTGAAGCCGCGAACCGTTCTGCTCGAAGGGCAACTTGAGGACCCCGATGCGCCCGGGACCCGTCTTTATCCAGTTCGCTTCTGTCGCCAATGTGGTCAGGAGTACTACGTAGTTACGCGAACGACACCCGGGGACGGCATCCTCTTTGTCCCACGCAACATCGACGACACACCGATCGAGAGCAATACCGATACCGAGGTCGCCGGCTATCTGACGCCAGCCGGATCTAACGATTCCGACTACCGATTCGACGGAGACCTCAAGAATCTCCCAGAAGGCTGGACGGAAGAGCAAAATGGCCTACTCAAGCTTCGACCAAACCGAAAGAACCGGGTGCCTGAAAAGCTGACGATTGGGGGCGACGGCCGCATTGCCAACAACGGAGAACCATTCTGGTTCATACCTGGCAAATTCGCTTTTTGCACATGTTGCCTCGATGAGCCCCAGAGCGCAATGCGCGAACGCACCAAGCTGGCTGGCCTCACCGCAGAAGGCCGGAGCTCGGCGACGACGCTTCTAGTCTCAAGTGCTCTCGACTGGTTGAACCGACCTGAAAACGCAATACCCGACGATAAACGCAAGTTACTCGGTTTCACCGACAATCGCCAAGACGCAGCACTACAAGCCGGGCATTTTAACGATTTCGTTTTCGTGAGCCTCTTGCGCGGGGCAATCTTGAAAGCCGTTCTCGACGCTGGCGAACACGGCCTCCCCGACGAAGAGTTCGGCTACCGGGTACAGAGGGCCTTGGGGTTCACCGTCGCTAGCAAGGCCCTTTGCTCACACTGGATGCTGCATCCCAACTCTGGTGCCTTGACGCGCAGTGACGCCGAGCGGGCCCTGGCCAAAGTGCTCTCGCACCGGGTGTGGACGGACTTGCGCCGAGGTTGGCGCTTCACGAACCCGAATCTGTCTGCACTAAGACTGATCGACGTGAACTTCCTCGGGCTCGACGATGTAGCAGCGGACTCACAAAGACTCGCCGCCATTTTGCCTTCACTCGGGTCGCTAGAACATGATGCCCGCAAAGCGGCTATCAGGAGCTTGCTGGACACCATGTTGGAAGGCCTTGCCGTCGGCACCGAAGCGCTCGATCCTGCTGTACTGGATACCATTGCCCAAAAGTCGCGATCACTTTTGCGCGCCCCATGGGCTATTGACAATGAGGAGACGACACGAGAGCACACGGCCCTCTATCTGAAGGTACCGGGCAAAAAAGTAATTGGCCTACGTGAGGAAAAAATGATCCTGCGCGCAGGTCCGCGTTCCCGCGTAGCACGCCTACTAAATCGCGAGAGCGTGATTGGAACCAAGCTGGGCGGGGAGGAGTACCTAGACTTTCTTTCCAATCTCCTAGCCATTCTGGCCGATGAGGGACTCGTGTCGTCGGTTTCAGGGAGCAGCAATTTCCAAGGATGGCGACTGTCGCCCGCCGCTGTCCGCCTCGTCCCAGGTGAGGCCGCTCGAAACAACACAGCCTTAGGAAACCCATACTTCCATGATCTCTATACCCGCATCGCAACCGATCTTGCGACAGGCACGAGTACCGTCTTCGGAGTCGAGGGCCGCGAGCACACCGCTCAGGTAACACAGAGGCAACGGGAGTGGAGAGAATGGCGCTTTCGCTTCGAAGCCGACGACCGGAAGCGAATTGCAGAATGCGAGGCCGAAATTAAGGCTACGGGAGAGTCGAACCAGCTACTCCCGGCTCTGTTCTGCACCCCGACCATGGAATTGGGAGTTGACATCTCGGCTCTGAACACGGTTTATCTTCGAAACGTACCACCAACGCCAGCGAACTACGCGCAGCGCGCCGGCCGTTCGGGAAGATCCGGACAAGCGGCCGCCATCTTCACTTATTGTGCGGCCCAATCGCCGCACGACCAGTACTTCTTCGAGCGCCGTATCGATATGGTGGCCGGCAGCGTGCGGCCACCTGCACTCGATATCACCAACAAGAACCTCGTCACTTCTCACCTCCAGGCGGTATGGCTTGCTATAGCGGGCCTAGACCTCTCACCGAACATCCCCGAAATCTTGGACCTGCAGAAACCCCGATATCCCCTCAAGGACGATATCGTCGACATCATCCACGCGCCCAACCTAGCAGAACGAGCCTACGGGCCTCTGGACAGTGTTCTCAATCAGATCCTTGTGTCATTGGACGGTGGCAGGCCTATATGGATGAATGATTCGGCGGAATACGTTAAAGAGGTTGTCACCCAGGCACCAGCCGAATTCGACAGTGCCTTCGACCGTTGGCGCGAACTCTACCACTCCGCTCGTACACAACTAATTGAGTCCAACAAGAATTCGCAAGTACCTGGGCTCTCGGGAAGGGAGCGACGCAAGGTCAAAGCCGCCCAAATGCAGGCCACTGATCAAATTGCCCTTCTCGAACAAGGCAAGGCAAGCAGCGGCTCGGATTTCTATTCATACCGTTATCTCGCAACCGAAGGGTTCTTGCCTGGCTACAACTTTCCACGCCTGCCCCTGTACGCCTTCGTGCCGGGCGAGGGCAAGTCAGGCTCTTACTTGCAGCGTGCGCGATTCCTTGCTATTTCCGAGTTCGGCCCTCGTAGTCTCATCTATCACGAGGGCCGCGCGTTCCGCGTCGTCAAGGCGAAACTACCTCCGGAAACCCGCACCCCTGACGGTCAGGAACTCGCAACCCAAGACATCGTGATTTGTTCAAGCTGTGGTGCTGCTCATGCTGCCGAAGTCGAGCGCTGTCATGCATGTGACGGCCCGATTAGCGGGTCGCCCCCGGTCAAGCGCACGCTCAGGATCGACAATGTCGAAGCAGCACCAGCGGAGCGAATTACCGCAAATGACGAGGAGCGCGTTCGTCAGGGCTTTGATATCCAGACCGTTTTCGCCTGGCCGCGCAGACAAGGCCGCCTCGAGGTTGCGAAGGCCGTGTTCCAAGTGGGCGACGTGCCACTGATCACGCTCCAATATGGAAACAGCGCCGAGATCAGTCGAATCAATAAGGGCTTGAAGCGGCGCCGTGACCAAACCGTTCTTGGGTTCATGATCGATCCTCGAACCGGTTATTGGGCGAAGGCGGAGGATGAGGAATCGGGACCGGACTCCGCACCCGATACGGCAAAGCCGGTTCGGATCGTTCCGATCGTCCGAGACCGGAAGAACGCCCTTCTGCTTCGGCTCGAAGTGCCCGAGAACTATAAGCGGAAGACGATCGCGACCATCCAGCATGCCCTGATGCGGGGCCTCGCGGTGGCGTTCCAGTTGGAGGAAGGCGAGGTCTTGGCGGAGCCACTACCCAGCCGTGACAGAAGACGGGCCATCCTTGCGTATGAGGCGACCGAGGGCGGTGCGGGGGTATTGAGCCGCTTGATCGAAGACCCGCACGCGTTGAACCGTGTCGCGCGACGGGCGCTCGAACTCATGCATTTCGATGAGGTGGAAAGTGCCATTGATGCAGGCGACCCCGCTCTGCTCAAGGTGCGCAGAGGGGAGGCCTGCGTGCGCGGCTGCTATCGTTGCTTGTTGTCCTATTTCAATCAGCCCGATCACGAGTTGATCGACCGCACCAGCAAGGAAGTGCAGAAACTCCTACTCGACCTTGCACGAGGGAAAGTAGTGCCGTTGGTAGCACGGGAAGGCTTAAGCACCAACTGCGGATGGTCCGAGGTCTTCGCCCTGTACGGGGTCTCTGAGCCAGATGCTAAGCCCTTGACCCTTGCTGAGACTTCATTCCCTTTCGCCTGGCGCCGCCACTTTGTCGCCGCCAAGATCGGCGCTGTGCCAGACGAGGCGAAGCGTGAAGGAGAAGATTGTGGATGGATGTTGTTCGAACTGCCGGGCGAAGAATCCGGTGGATTGCCGACCGGCCTAGTTGCGGCCTTGAAAGAGTAATCGGATGGCCCTGTCCTTCACACCTGGCGATCTAGTCCGGGCTCGTGGGCGTGAATGGGTCACGTTGCCAGCACCCCGAAACGACCTGCTGGCGCTTCGCCCACTCTCCGGCAACGAACACGACATCGTGCTGCTCGATCCACGCCTTGAGATCGAGCCAATAACGTCTGCGCGTTTCGACCTCCCCGAGAATACGTTGCCGACCGTTCAGTCGAAAGCCGCCCTTCTCGCCGATGCACTTCGTCTGACGCTCAGACGCGGTGCAGGACCGTTTCGATGCGCAGCCCAGATAGCCTTCGAGCCCCGCATCTATCAGCTCGTACCTCTCCTCATGGCACTTCGTCTTCAGGTGCCGCGTCTCCTGATTGCCGATGACGTAGGAATCGGTAAGACGATCGAAGCGGCCCTAATCCTTCGCGAACTCATGGATCGTGGTGAAGTCGATGCGTTCACCGTACTGTGCCCGCCACATCTCGTTGAGCAATGGACAATCGAGTTGAACACTCGCTTCGGCCTCGATCCAATGGCGGTGACATCGAGTTCCGCCGCCCGCCTAGAGCGTGGCCTACCCGTTGCGCAGTCGTTGTTCCAAGCATATCCCCAGACAGTCGTCAGCCTCGACTACATTAAGGCGGAAAAGCGGCGGGAAGGATTCGCACGAGCTTGCCCCGATTTCGTGATCGTGGATGAGGCGCACGCCTGCGTCGGCACTCACAAGGGTAAGCAGCAAAGATTCGCGCTCCTCAAAGGCCTTGCCCGCGATCC
>JAPPDQ010000425.1 GCA_028875495.1 Chloroflexota bacterium | reverse complement strand
CGACGGGTAGGTGAGAGGGGGGGAGAAGAGGGTTCGGGGTGCTAGGTGCAGGGGGAATCACCCTCACCCTAGCCCTCTCCCAGAACGGGAGAGGGGATAAGGGCAGGCTCTCTCACGACGGGAGCGGGGGTTTGGTGGTTAGTGCCAGCCGAGGCTGTCGAACCAGATGCCGTTGCGATAGTTTTGGATGGCGCGGCGGACGTAGGGGATGGTGTTGGGCGGGAGGTCGTCGAGGTCGAACCAGGTGAGGTCGTCGCACTTGTCGGGTTCCCTGTTGACGACGTCGCCTGAATAGCGGGAGGCGTGCAGGAAGAAGGAGACGTACTCGTCGTCCTCCATCAAGTGGATCACCCCGACTACCGTTAGGTCCGCGGGGGATATATCGATGCCGGCTTCCTCGCGCGCCTCGCGAATCATGGCGGTTTTGAGTTCCTCTCCGCCGTCGATGTGACCGGCGACCACGCTGTAGTTTCCGTCCTGGTAACCGGTGTTGTACCGGCGGAGCATGAGGATTTTGCTATCACGCACTAGCAGGAGATGGACGGCGACGGGGGCGAGGAACACTACGCCCTCGGCATCCGGGTGCCTTCGACCTTCATACGCATCTTGTAGACGGAGGTGCGGGCGGTGACGTAGAGGGTCATGTTGTCGGCGTCGCCCCATGCGAGGTTGGCCGGAAGCTCGGGGAGACGGATCTTGCCGATGTAGTCGCCATCGGGACCGTGCACAAAGACGCCGCCGGGACCGGTGCAGTAGGTGCGGCCTTCGACGTCGACCTTGATGCCGTCGGGGACGCCGGGCTCGCCGTGCTGGGGGAGTTCGGCGAAGATGCGGCGGTTGGAGAGGGCGCCGTCGGGTGCCACGTCGTAGGCGCTTATGTGCTTGTGGTGGCGGGTGTTGGTGACGTAGAGGTTACTCTCGTCGGGGGAGAAGGCGAGGCCGTTGGGGTACTCGAACGGGGCGGCCTCGAAGACCCTGCCGCCGGGAGTCACGCCGTAGACGAAATTCTTGTATAGCGGGGCGCTCGGCGTGTGGTTCGGCCATGCGCCGGGGTCGGTGAAGTACATGGTGCCGTCGGAGCGGAAGACAACGTCGTTGGGCTTGTTGAGGGGGCGTCCCTCGCACGACGCGGCGACGGGAACGATGGCGCCGTCGGGGTCCATTCTGGTCACACTGCGGTGCTCGCCGTCGCACATGACGAGGCGGCCTTCGAGGTCGAGGGTCATGCCGTTGGAGCCGGCGGGACTGTCGCGGAGGACGGTCAGGTCGCCGGTGTCCACGTCGAGGCGGTAGACGTAGGGAACGGTGGTGAAGAGGAAGTGCCCGTCCGGGTGCCAGACGGGGCCTTCGGTGAAGGCGTGTCCGGTGGTCAGGGGGTTCGGGTCGAGGTGTTCGAGGAGGTCGTCGAGTGTGTCGGGCATGGGTTTTTCCTAAGTAGGTTGTGTGCGAGAGTTTTGCACAAACGGGGCTTGGGTGCCAGAGGTGGGAGATTCACCACAGAGGGCGCGGAGATCGCAGAGGGAGAAAGTAGAAAGAATTGCGTATTGGGGCGGGCCAGTATCTTCGAAGTTAATTGATGGCGCTATCTTGGGTGACCCTCACCCTAGCCCTCTCCCAGGACGGGAGAGGGGATTTTCACGCGCTGGCAGGATTACACATTCACATCGAAGCCCAAGTCGACTTCGGAGGCGGGAACGCCGCCTCTGATGCCCCAGTTTTCCGCCGGGCTTTCCCGCAGGAGGATTTTGATCTGGTCGCCGGGTATGCCGAAGGGTTCGAGGTTCTTGACGATTGCTTGGTAGAGGACTTTCTTCGCCTCAAGGGAGCGGCCGGAGATCAGGTCGATTTCGATGAGGGTGTATCGCTCGCCCTTGTCGGAGATCTCGGGGAAGCGGTGCGGCTCATGGACGATCAGGCGAACAGTCTTGTCCCACTCGGGGATATTGAGGGCCTGCATCATGGCGGCGTGGACAGCGTCGATTATGGCGGACTCTTCGGTCGGGGTGTAGTGCCGGCGTACTTCGATGGTTACGTTTGGCATGGGGACATTCCTTAGTCGGGTGAGGACGAGAGTGTTGCATAAACGGGGCTTGGGTGCCAGAAGTGGGAGGATACCGAGGGCGCGGAGAGCGCAGAGGAGAGAAAGTAGAAAGAATTGCGTATAGGGTAGTTGTGGAGGACGAGGATTTTGGATTCCTCACTTTGCTTCGCTGCGTTCGGAATGACAGGTGTGCTGGAGTACGCGCTCGGGATGATGGGTGTGGAGGGTTTTCGTTCGGAAAATCACGTGGGGGTGGCTACCCTCATCACCTGGAATGAAAATGCGCTTGAGTAAAGACGGGCAACCACAAGGAGCCTGTCTCATAAGTCCAGAGCGTACATTTCTCTAGCAAAGGGGGCAACGATTACCGCCGGTGTAGGTGCCATTCACTACGAAACATAACCACCCTTACCGTCATTCCTGCGAAGGCAGGAATCCAGAATTTCCTTATAAGGGAGGTTGGCTACTTATGAGACGGGCTCCAAGGGTTGCCCCTACAGGAAGGTTGGCGATGGTCTATTTTTTGGGGAATGACGGGGCAGTAGCGTAATCGTTGATACGGCTCTACAATCGTTATTCCTGATTTGGAGGTGCGATGAGCGAAGAGCGGAAGAAGAGTCGGCGAGAGAATCCGCTGGTTAGTCTGGCGGTGAACATCGTCATACCGGTCATCATATTGGTGCGGTTCAGTGGGGAGGACCAGTTGGGGCCGGTAAACGGGCTGCTGGTTGCGCTGGCGTTTCCGGTGGGGTATGGACTGTACGACTTCATCGTGCGTCGGGGATTCAACCCGTATTCGATGCTGGGGTTCGCGAGCGTGCTGCTTACGGGGGGCATCGGGCTGCTGAAGCTGCCGGTGGAGTGGCTGGCGATCAAGGAGGCGGCGATCCCGTTCATCATCTGCGTGGCGGTGGTGGTGTCGATGCGCACGCCCTACCCGCTCGTCAAGACGATCATGCACAAGGTCATCAACGTGGAGCGGGTGTACGAGGCGCTGGATCGACGGCAGAGCGTGGAGGCGTATGAGCGACGGGTGACGGCAGCCACGTATATGATCGCGTTCGGGCTGCTCGTGTCTACGGTCCTGAACTACGTGCTAGCGCGGGTTGTGGTGGTGAGCGAGCCGGGGACGACGGCATTCAACGAGGAGCTTGGACGCATGACGGCGCTGAGCTTTCCGGTCATCACCATACCGTCGATAACTATTCTGGGTATTGCGTTATACTACCTCGGCAGCGGGATCACGAAAGAGACGGGACTGGAGTTCCAGGACATCTTCAAGACTACAGGGGACGACGAATGAACCTCATCATAGCCGGATGCGAATACTCGGGAACGACAACGCTTGCCAACGGAATTGCGGAGTGGGCGCGCAGGACGCTGGGGGGGACGCAGGAGATTCACGATCATTTCAAGATTCCCCATATTGCGACCTACCGCATCGGGCCGCCCGCCGAGCCTCTGACCGACGAGGAATTGCGACAGATCATGGCGTGGACGCCGAAGATGAAGGAGATGGTTCAGCGGCAGAGCATGAACTACCACATGCCCAACACGTGCCGGGCGGACGACTACATCGTCGTCGGGTATCATATCGAGGACGCGGTGTATGCGGCTCCGTTCTTCGGCTACGGGCACGAGAAGGAGCCGCAGGGGGGCTTGCGGACGAAGTATGCCAGACACCTCGAGGAGGAGTTCATTTCGCAGGCGCCGGACACCGTGCTCGTCTGCGTCAAGGCCTCGCCGGACGTGATAGCGGAGCGAATGGCCGCGAACCCACATCCGTTCTCCATTGTGCAGAAGAAGGACATCGAGCCGGTGTTGGCGGACTTCGAGACGGAGTTCGAGCGGTCGGCGATTCATGCCAAGATCGTGATCGACACGTCCGAGGCGACGGTTGAGGAGAGCCTGGATGAGCTGCGGCAAGGGCTTCAGGGGCATCTGTCTATCGAGGACAGGCGGAGGATGGTGGTGCGGAGAAAGTAGAAAAAAGAAAGAAGAAAGAATTTTGTAGGGGTGGTGGGTTTGGGTGTCGTGGCAGCGACATTGGTGAACTGGAACGTTGAATGGGCTACGCCTCGATCATGGCGGAGCCCGGAGATCCTGAACCGGATAGAGCAGCACAAGCCTGACATTATTTGTCTCACTGAAACGCATGTTGGGCTGTTATCGCGAGACGGACACGTGATCACTTCGCGAGCCGATTATGGATACAAGGTCAAGGAAGAGCGGCGGAAAGTGCTACTTTTGTCACGGGAGCCAGGGGAGCAAGTAGATGACGTTGGGAGCGACATGATGCCACCGGGACGGTTCGTATCCGGCGTCACGCGGACTTCCGAGGGGCCGATGACCGTGATGGGTGTCTGCATTCCGTGGGCAGACTCGCGGGTTCGTGGGACCGCCGTGAAACGCATGAGGTGGGAAGACCATCGGCAGTATCTCGACGGTCTGTCCGATGTGCTGGACCGGATACCCGTTGAACGCCTCATATTGGTAGGCGACTTCAATCAACGGATACAACAGGGCGGACGTGTACCCGCTGAAGTTCGGACGGCGCTTCAGGCGGTGGTTGGATCGCGCATGACCATCGCAACTGCGGGGCTGGGCTTTCGTGGGCGCAGAAGCATCGACCATGTTGCGCTGGGCAGCGACCTGACGGCAGAGTATCTCGGCGCGATCAGCAACTTGGGTGGGGAGCGCAGGTTGTCGGACCATTTTGGAGTCGTCGCCGGTCTTTCGGCGGGTATCAAATAGTGTTCTGTGTTGGAAATTCAAGGTATGGAGCGAATGATGGTGACTTGAAGAGTTACCCTCACCCCCGTATCGAGTACGGGTCAGGCTCTAGCCCCCGTGTCGGGGCACGGGGCAAGCTCTCTCCCACGACGGAGAGGGGATTTTTCTCGGGCAGGCTTTTAACGTGAAACTGTGAGACGAGTAGGTAGAGTAGGCATAAATCCCTCAGGGAGAATGGGCAACAGATGAACATCATAGCGATCGGATGCGAGTACACGGGGACCACCACGCTGATGAGGGGGT
>JAPPDQ010000014.1 GCA_028875495.1 Chloroflexota bacterium | reverse complement strand
GTTATACGACAAGAACTGGATGGGACCGCACCCACTCCCATCTGCGCGTTATCCGGGCCGAACCTTGCTAGAGAGATCATACGAGGCAAGCTCTCGTCGACGGTCGTCGCGTCCGCCGACGAAGACGCCGCGAAGAAGGCGCAATCGATTCTCAACTCGTCGGTCTTTCGCGTCTACACGAACACCGACATTATCGGCGTCGAGCTTGGCGGCACGCTGAAGAACATCATTGCCATCGGCGCGGGGATCTGCGACGGCCTACAGATGGGCGACAACGTGAAGGCGGCGTTCATGACACGTGGCCTCGTCGAGATCGCACGTCTAGGAGTTGCGGCAGGGGCTAAGCCAATGACCATGGCGGGCCTTGCCGGAATGGGAGATCTTATCGCCACATGCTCCAGCAACCTCAGCCGTAATCACCAGGTAGGAATGCTACTCAGCCGTGGCAAGACCCTCGCTGAGATCCGGTCGGAGATGCACAACGTCGCCGAGGGCATCAACACGACGGCGGCAGCCCGCGCGATGGCAGCCGAACTGGAAGTGGAAATGCCCATCACCGAGCTAACCTACCGCGTCCTCTTCGAGGGCATGTCCGTCGACCGGGCAGTCGCGGAGCTCATGGGTCGCGCGCCCACACCCGAGTAGGATGGCCCGCCGTCCTCTCATCATCACGACTCAGCCCGGTTGGGCCTTCGCCACACTCTCTGAACTTCGGGCAGCGGGGGCCGGTGAAGAGTACGTTCGGTTCCATCATCGCGACTCCACGTTAGTCTGCAGGGATGGGATTCCTGCCCTCCCCAAAGATCTAAGTACACCCGCCGAGGTCTTTGGTGAGGTGATGTCCTCCGGTTCACGCCGAGGCGAAGACGCGACTCAGCGTATTGTAAAGCTCGTGCGACCGGACGTAGTGAAGCGTGCCATCCTCGACTTGCTTCCCTACGTGGAAGGCACCCGCTCTCGCCGGTACAGCGTTATGTGCGAGACGCTCGGTCGCACGACAGTACGACGGCAAGAACTCGCCCAGTATGTCGAGCGGGCTGTTCAAAGCGCGTTTCAGGGATGGCGACGGTCAAGCGAACGGGCTGTCCGCATCTTCTGCAAGGCTGACCCGGAATATGCCTTCGTGGGCGTCCAGTTGCAGTCCAACCTCGGGGATGACGATTCAGGGCACCCAGGGGCTATCAGGCGTCATCTGGCCTGTGGGCTGCTTCAACTGGCAGGCATCGACGCGGAGAGCGTCGTGCTCGATCCATTCATGGGGACAGGAACCATTCTCGACGCAGCCTTACGCCAGTACCAAGCAAGGGCGGTCGGGGGATTCGAGGTGGACTCCGCAGCCGCCGAGATCGCAGAACATCGACTTAACAGTGGAAAGGCATCGATATTCCGGCAGTCGTTCGAGAGCCTCAACACGGCTATGATCGACTCGCATACGCGAATCGTGACCAACGCCCCGTTCGGAGCGCAGTTCGAGCGGGTAGATACCAAGAGGCTGGTCAGGTTCTTTCGTGAGTGTAGGCAAGCGGGCGCTCGAATTACCGTGCTCGCCTCACGGGAGCAGGGGGCCCATCTGAGCAGTGCGCTTGGGCTGCGAAGAAAGAACGTCATCGTGATGGGACAGCCGGCTGCGATCCTGTATGAAACGCGTTAGGCTTACCCCACCCTGCCCACCAGGGCGACCCAATCGGCATCGGTCAGTCCTTCATCGAACTGAACGCCGAGAGCCACCATACGCTCCGTGACCTCCGCATGCTGTTTGTCTAGGATGCCGGAGAAGATGAGCGTTCCTCCGCTCCTAACGGCTCGGACGATGTGATCCGTCAATTCCGTGATGACCTTGGCCGACACGTTGGCGACGAGGAGGTCGTATCCATTCTCCACGACGCGGGGATGAGGGAGGGTGGCCTCCTCCGTGCTAACGACATCCTGGACGCCGTTCTCTTTGACGTTCTGCACGGCAACGCTCGCGGCTATGGGGTCGATTTCCAGTCCGAAGACTTTCGAAGCGCCCAGCTTAGCCGCCGCGATTGAGAGGATGCCCGAACCGCATCCGAGATCCAGCACCCTGTCGTTTGGCTGCACGTGCTGTTCGACCAGTTCTAAGCACATGCGCGTGGTTGGATGATGTCCCGTACCGAATGCCATGCCGGGGTCGAGGGAGATGACTATGTCGTCGGATTGCGGCTCATAGGTCCTCCATGTTGGGACGATCATCGTCCGCGTCCCCACTCGGAGGGCGTGGAAATGCTCCTTCCATGAGTCCTGCCACTCCTCCTCCTCTACGACCCGGACGCGAAGCTCGGAGACATCCCCGACGTGCGCGACCAGCCGCACTGCTGTGTCGATTCGGGCGTAGCGTCCCTCCAGCCGGTTGTCGTGAGGGATGTAGGTAGTTACCGTCACTCGCTCGGGGACGGGAGCGCTCTCGCCCTCGTCGGGATTGTGTCCCGCCGGAAGCTCGATGGCCACACCGCCCTCGCCGTGCTCGGTGAAGACCTGCGTCAAGGGCTCCACGAACTCGGCAGGTGTGTCGATGCTCAACTCGACCCAGAGGGAACTGCTCATTGCTTCGACAATTGCTCCTTCAGAATCACGCCTACGGCACCGCTTGCCCGGCCATCACGCCGGTGCATCGCTCGCTGTCCACGGCCACCTGCCCGTTGACCAGCACGTAGGGGATGCCGACGGGATACTGTACCGGGTCGTCGTACGTCGAGGTATCGATCACGCGCTCGGCATCGAAGATCGTAATGTCGGCGAAGTACCCCTCCACCAATCGCCCTCGATCAGTCAGGTTGAACCGCCGGGCCGGTCGGTCGGTCATGCGGTGCACCATGCCCTCCACGCCCACTGTTGGATATGCTCGCCGCAGACGACCGAGGAAGCGTGGGAATGCACCGTAAGAACGCGGGTGCGGCATCGAACCGGCGGGGGTAATGTCGGAGCACACCATGTAGTCGTCGCGCGCGATGAGCTCCATCGAGTCCTTGCTGACCTGTCGCCACAGTCCATAGCTCGTGGGAGGCGGCATGGTGTAGCCGACCGAGAGGTCTTCCTGCAGCAGAATTTCGCACAGGGCCTCGCCGAGGCTCTTGCCAATACGCTCCGCGTACTCAGGCAGGCTGATGCCCTCTAAAGACGGGTCGCCCGGAATGTACGAGAAGACGACCTCATCCAGCGACCGCATGTAGTAGAACTCGTTCTCCAGGTAGTCGACGACCTTCTTGCGGTCGTCGGGGTCCTTCAGCCGCTCGATAATCGCGTCGGGGCCTCCGTCCTGCGTCCAGCTGGGAAGGAAGCTGACGGGGATAGTCGAGCCGCTGGCGTACGGGTAGATGTCGAGGGTGACGTCCACCCCCTCGGATTTGGCCTCATCAATCAGGGCCAAGTGCTCCGTGACCTTCCCGGCAGTGCGTGGGTCGGTCCTGAAGTGGGCGAAGTGGAGCTTGACGCCCGACCGCCGTCCGATCTCCAGGACCTCTGGGACGCCGCCTCCGCCGAAGGCCCGCTCCGGGTTTGCGCGGCGCGGCTCGGCCATGTACACGCCGCCGAGATCGCGCACCAACTCGCATATCTCCACAAGCTCGTCCGTGCTCGTCCACGGGCCGGGATAGTAGCTCGATCCCGTGGAGAAGCCCACCGCGCCTTGCTCCATGCCCTCGCGGACGAGGTCCTTGTACCGCGCCATCAAATCTCCGGTGAGAGGCACGTCGCGGAATCCCGCCGCCTCAAGGCGCACCGTACCATTCGGCACAAGGTACGCGGTGTTGATGGAGACCTTTTCGTGGTAGTTGGCGCGGAATGCCTCGACGCTGCTCATGTCGAGGTCCTCCGGCGGCTCACCGAGGATACCCTTCAGCCACCTGCGGTAGGTCAGATAGTTGTCGTGGGACAGGGGGGCGTAGGACATGCCGTCGATGCCCAGAAACTCGGTCGTGATGCCCTGCCGCAGACCGCAGGCGTGCTGGGGGTCGACCAGCAGGTCGCCCTCCGAATGGGTATGCGTGTCGATGAACCCCGGTGAGACGGTCAGTCCCTTGGCATCAATTACTCGCCTCGCGGCAACCTGAGAGAGGTCTCCGATGCACTCGATGCGCTCCCCGCGAATGCCAACGTCGGCCCGGTAGGCCGGCGCTTCGGTGCCGTCGACCACGTCCCCGCCGCTGATGACTACGTCGAGCATTGTCACGCTCCTCGTTCGGACTGCGACAAGTGTACCACCGTCCGTCCCCGACACGGCAGACCCGAAATATCGTAAGATGAGAGCGATTCCGTCTTGTCGTTAATCGGGTCTAGATCGCATGAACAACACTCAAATCGCGGAAGTCTTCGAGAACATCGCCGGCCTGCTCGAGATCAAGGGCGAGCGCCGGTTTGTTGTCGTTTCCTACCAGCGCGCGGCACGCACGATAGACCACCTGCCAACCGAGCTCGAGCAGATGGTGCGGGAAGAGGAGGACCTCAAGCAGATACCCGGAATCGGCAAGGCTATCGCGGGCAAGATCACGCAGCTCGCCACCGAAGGGAAGATGGACTTCTACGAGAAGCTGCGAGGTGAGTTCCCGGACGGCATTCTCGATGTCATGCGTGTGCCGGGGGTTGGGCCAAAGTCCGCCAAGCGTCTGTGGGACGAACTGGACGTGGCCACGGTGGAAGCTCTTGAGGCGGTGGCCTCAGACGGACGGCTAGCGGCGTTGCCTCGCATGGGACCGAAGAAGGCCAAAAACATCCTGAAGGAGATAGCAGCAGCACGGACGAAGGGCGACCGCGTTCCCATTGCCCGCGCGTTGCCCGCAGCCGAGCGCGTCATCGGCGCACTCAAGGAACGTTGTCCGAGCATCGTGCGCATCGAACCTGCGGGGAGCCTCCGACGGTTCGAGGAGACCATCGGCGACATCGACATCGTGTGTACGGCAACGGACCCTCAGAACGTGCTAGACACACTCGTAGAGCTGCCGAACGTGGCAAGTGTCCTCGCGCACGGAGAGAGGAAGTCAGCCGTCGTTCTGAGCGAGGGCGTACAGGTGGACCTGAGGGTCGTCGACGACGCCCAGTTCGGAGCGCTCCTTCAATATTTCACCGGCGACAAGCA
>JAPPDQ010000110.1 GCA_028875495.1 Chloroflexota bacterium | reverse complement strand
CGCTTCGCTGCGTTCAGAATGACAGTGACGGGGTTGCTTTCAAAGTGGGTCAATAGTCAAGTGCCTACCCCTGTCAGCTTGTGCCCTGCCTGAGGTGAGCATCGTCACAGCGACAATTTCCCCTTTTTGATATCCTAGTGTCACCATCGACGGGCCGTTCTTCCGTTCCGAGAGGTGACTTATGTCTATCGTGACTCTCAGCGGACTCACCGGCGGGGGCGCGCGCAGACTCGGGCCGGGCATCGCGAGGCGCTTGGGCGCCGACTACGTTGACCGGCTGATTCTCACCGACGCCGCCCGTCACGCCGGCGCCACGGTTGCCGCCCTCCACGAACGCGAGGAGCGCCCTCCTACTCGCGGCGAGCGCTTCACCGGGATGCTCCAGCGAATCCTCGAACGGGCGGCAGTCAGCGGAGCCGCCAGCGATCCATACTTCGGTCCGAGCACGATGTCTCTCCTGACCGAAGAGTTCGAAGAGCTCCCGCAGCCGACGATCACCAGAGGGCACGAGATCGAGGACGAGAAGTACCATGACGCCCTGGCGCAGGTCATCAACGACCTCGCAGCGACCGGCAACGTCGTCATCGTGGGACGGGGCAGCCCCGTCATTCTCAAAGACCAGCCGACGGCGCTGCGTGTCGGAACCGTCGCGGACTGGGAGGACAGGGTCGCCAGAGTGATGGAGGTGGACAGGCTGGAGCGCGACGAGGCCGAGCGCACAATCGTCGCCCGCGACCAGGCTCGCGCCTACTACTACAAGAGATACTTTGATATCGACGACCCCGACGACCCGAAGCTCTACCACTTCGTCCTCAACACGAGCGATCTGGGTATCGAATACGCCACTACGATAGTGATCGAAGCCGTGCAGGCCCTGGAGGCAGGTGACATTCGCCCCGTGGACAGCGACTCACCGTAGGGCATTTTCGAGGACGCATCGAATCCATCAGCGTACATTGAGCGCCGATCCGATAAAAGAAAGTATAAGCATGGTAGATGAATTGAACCGCGCATGGGTTGATCAGCAGACAAAGAGTGAGGTGCAGCGCCACACGAACATGGTCGAAGTGTCAAAGCGCGCGCAGGAACACTATCAGCCGCCCTCGAAGCCTCATTCCGAAATTGGGGATAGGCTGTACCGTATTGCGCGTGTTGTATTTCCTATGATAGCGATCGTTGGCCTGCTGGCAATGTTTGGCTTCGCCGTCTGGATTGTCGTGACATCCGGCTGATCGTTTCAAAATGATCGATGGAACGCTGTGAAAGCGAGTCTCCACGTACATTCACGCGGATGGGGCCACTATTGCAGGACTTGAGTGGGAGATTGCAGTGTGGATTGGTGACGTAATCCCAAGGGAGGAATGCGCATGGCCGAGGACCCGCTAATTCACCAACGTTTTGTAGAGGGAACCAACAAACACGGAGACATGCTGGGGGAAGCGCGGCGAGCGCATGAGAACACGCAACATGCGCGGGACCTAGAAGGTCGATCGTTTAACTGGAAGGCAGCGATACTCCTGCTCACCTTGATCGCGGGGGCAGCCGGGCTGCTCTTTCTCCTCTCTCAGATGGCAGGGCCTGCCGATTATTTGCCCTAGGAACCGCCGCATCCGCAGGGTTGAAAGATGGCGCAGGATGGCACATGCAGTTCTCATGGGGACTTGACGATGGCAGTCACACGCCATCAAGTTCTCATCTAGATGGATAATCAGGAAGACAAAGAACCGGTGCTCAGTCGAGGCAATTCGCGGAGCGTCTTCACGTTGGAGCATAGGTCCTTTCGCCTGCTGTCGGCAGTCGTCGTGCTCGCTCTGGTCACATTAGTGCTGCTGATTCTCTACGATCACGTGGCCCCAGGGAGTGGGCTCCATATTGCGCCGTAGGCTAGGTAGTGTTGACACTTCCCTTTATTCCGCTTTTCCTTGTCATTCCGGGTGAAGCGAGGAATCTGAAATCCGTGCCGCGGATCCACGTGTGATAGGGCGAGTAGCTCCCGAAAATCACACGATCGTGTGATTACAGAGGCCGAGTGCGTGGATTAGGATGGGCAGTAGGAACACCGTCTGCAACAGGAGGTGCAGCTATGGCCCCGATGATGGTCGATCCCTATTGGTTCATTCTCAAGGGAGCAGAGAAGCACAAGCTGCATCTCAAAGACTTGGAGCGGGCAGAGGGAAGCGCTCAGCACGCCCGGTCGGCGGGATTCGGCAGGTCAAGTCGCTGGCTGTGGATGACGCTCTGGTTTGTGGTGGTAGTGGCAGCGCTCTTCGTCCTGTACCAAGTGACGGGAGCATCCGAAGCGACGCTTCCAACCGGTAATTTGGGATAGCAGGCGGCGTAAGGACAAATCAACCGGAAGGAGGCATGGGCATGTATGTACCGGAAGTCAGAGGAAGGGTCGAAGAAGGCGCCCGGAAGTACGAATACCGGTTGGAGGAGTTGGAGCGTGCGGAAGAGAATGCCACGCACGTCCGAGCCGTGGGCGGCAGGTCCCGACGGTGGTTGTGGTCACTGCTCGCAGTTGTCGCGCTGATGGCTGTGCTGTTCGTCATTTTCCAGGTCGCAGTGCCTTCAAACCCGGTGATCATAGCGCCGTAGGACTGCGGTGCCAGCTATCAAATCACCCGATATCGAACGCTTCGGCTATCAGGCGGTACGAGCGGACTCGGTGCTCGAAGTTGTAGCAGTTTGTGACGATGCCCACGTCGGTCGTCCGGTAGTCAGACGCGATGCTCACGATGCGGTCGCGGACGCGTTCCGGCGTGCCGTCCACGTAGGCGGGTTTGAGGCTCTCGATGTACTGCCTCGCTATCTCGGTTATCGGATAGACGGAGGCCTCCTCCGGGGGCAGGAGTCCTCCCTGCAGGTTCAGGTGCTGTCCCGCCTTGCTCAGGTTGCGGCTCGACGCGATGAACTGCGCCTCCTCGTCCGACGGCGCGCAGAGGGCCTGCACGGTGACATTCACCCTGGGCTCCTGTAGGTACTTCGATGGCTTGAACTGCTCCCTGTACAGCTCCGCCACCGCCGGCCCGTACTCCCCTGTCGTCCCGAAAAAGTCGGCGAAGGCGAAAGGCAGGCCCAGCAACCCGGCCAGTCGAGCCGAAAAGTCGCTCGATCCCAGCAGCCACACGTCGGGTACCTCGTCCGGCATGGGACCGGCCTGCGCGACGATGCCGGAGAAGGGATGCTCATCGCTGATCGTGTCCTCAAGAAAGGCGAGCAGGTCGGATACCATCTGGGGAAAGCGGTTCACGTCGGCGGGAGGACGGGGGTATGTGAGAGCCAGAGCCGTGCGCTGGTCGCTGCCGGGGGCTCGCCCGATGCCGAGGTCGATGCGTCCGGGATAGAAGGCGTTGAGGGTGCGAAACTGCTCGGCCACCTTGAGGGCCGAGTAGTGCGGGAGCATCACTCCGCCACTGCCGACACGAATGGTCGATGTGCTGGCCGCGATCTGGCCGATGAGTATTTCCGGAGAATTGCCGGTGAATGACGTGGAGTTGTGGTGCTCTGCCACCCAGTAGCGCTTGTATCCGCAGCGCTCCGCCTCCACGGCCAGAGCTACGGTCTCGCGCAAGGACTCCGCCGCCGTGCTCCCCTTCCGCATTGGGGACTGATCAACGACGCTGAGCGTAATGTCTTTAGCCGAAACTGTCGGTGCCATACGAACGAGCGGACCCGCCTACTTTCTCCGCTCCCGCAGTTTCGCCCAAACGTCTTCGGGGGTGACTCCCTCCGCCGCCAAGAGCACCAGGGTGTGATAGATCATGTCGGCGACCTCGGACGCCAGAGCGTCGCGGTCGCCAATGACACCTGCGATGGCCGCCTCCCCCGCCTCCTCGATGACCTTCTGCGCGATGCGGGGGGCGCCCTGCTCGAAGAGTGCGGTCGTGTAGCTGCCCTCCGGCATCTCATCCTTGCGTGACTGAATCAGCGCGAAGAGCTCGTCCGTAATCCCCGGGCCGCGGTCGCGCGTCTTGATTTCCCTCATTTCCATCAAGGGGATGAAGAAACACGATTCCTCGCCGGTGTGACACGTGGGGCCTATCGGATCGGCCTTGACGAGTATGGCGTCGCCGTCACAGTCCAGATGCAGCGACTTGACCTTGAGGAAGTTGCCGGACGTCTCGCCCTTCAGCCAGAGCTCGGAGCGGCTGCGGCTGTAGAACCACACGTTGTCGCCGCCGAGAGTCCGCTCAAGCGCCTCCGGGTTCATGTACCCGAGCATAAGCACCCTGCCCGTGGCGTCGTCCTGCACGATGGCGGACACGAGGCCCTTGTCATCGAGTTGTATCATGCGCGTTCCTTCCGCTGCCCTTCTGACGTATACCGCGAGCGCATATCCATGCTTTCATACGGCATATTGTCCACTCAAGGGATTGGGGTACAAGGTCGGCGGCTTGCAGTCGCTGCAGCGACGGACTACTATGGCGCGCATCGGAGCCGCAACCCTGCCAAACAGTTCGTTACGGAGAGACCTCGATGGCAGTCCGTCCGTCCTATAGAACGCTGGGGGCACTGGGTTTCCTTCTGATGGCCTTTGTCGGGGTTGCCTGCGCGCCCACAGACAGTCCTCTTGCCGTCGGCGACCGTGCGACGCCGACACCGACGCCGACCGAGTCCGAACGGGTCCAGGCGGCGGCAGTAGCAACGCCGACTCCCACGTATGTGCCGATTCCGACCTCCGTGCCGGTCGATTCCGTCTCCGAATCCGCTGCGGCGACACAGAGCGGACAGGGGGACGGAGCAGTAACCATCGAGCCAACCCGCACTCCTGTGCCGTTGCCCGCAGACTACAACAGGAGCACCGAGGGGGTGCCGAAGCACGAGCTGGTGAAACTGGCGCAATGGGACGAAAACCGAGTCAAGCTGAGCAACTTCATTGCCGGGTACATAATCGCGCATGGCCTCAACTACCCTACCCGCATTATCGACTTGGAACCCGAAGGCTACAAGGACGCGCTTCCTCACAACGACGTGGACATCGTCCTCGAGGCCGATCCCGAGTGGGCGAAGCCGTATGCTGATGCAGGCATAATCGTCGTGCTCAAGCCCCTTTCATCGGCCAGTCCCGATACCGTGGTCGCGGTGAATGCCTCC
>JAPPDQ010000202.1 GCA_028875495.1 Chloroflexota bacterium | reverse complement strand
CCACGAAGGGCTGGGATATGGTCTGTCCGGCGTTGATGGCCAGCGCCATCTCGCGGTACGCCCGCCCCCTGTCTCGCGGGAGGACGAACTCCTGCCGGCGAACGGTCCTCATCGCCGTCAGGACGAGAGGGTCGGATATTTCGTCGGTGTTCCCGTAGGCGTCGACCATTGCATTGCGCGCCGCCACGAACTCGTCGTCGGGAGCCTGCGTTGGCGGAACTTCGGTCGCTCCAGTCGAGCATGCGGAGACTACCGCCAGCGAGACGGCGGCTATCAGGGCCGCCATCGTTTGGCGGGGTGCAATTCTGCTTGGTTGTGTATAGTCACGTCTCATAACAAGCTGCATAGTGCCTTGGAGATTTTTCTTCCATTTCAGGATGCGGGTTGCCTTCGCAGAATGCGGTTGCCGCCGGACACCTGTCGAAGAAGCGGCATCTGGGGAGCGGGTCTACCGGGACGGGCACCTCACCGCTGATTTCGGGAGGGGCACGATGGTGCTCAGGATCGGGAACCGGCACCGCGGAGAGAAGGGCCTTGGTGTAGGGATGCAGGGGGTTGCTCAGCAGCTCCTCCGTATCTGCCATTTCCACTATCTTCCCCATGTACATCACGGCGATCCGATCGCACATGTACCTGGCGACGGCCAGATCGTGGGTGATGTAGAGGTAGGCGACTCGCATGCCCTGGGCAAGCTCCTGCATCAATGACATGATGCCCGTGCGACTGGACACATCCAGCATGGAGGTCGGCTCGTCCGCAACCACCAACGACGGGCCGACGATGAGTGCGCGAGCAATGGCGACCCGCTGGCGCTGCCCTCCCGATAGCTCATGAGGGTATCGGAACAGAAACGTCGTCGCCGGGGTGAGTCCGACGAGAGTGAGGATTTCGGCAACGCGATCCACCCGGTCCAAGACATTCCCGATTCTCTGGACCGACAGGGGTTCCGCGATGGTGTCGTAGATCGTTCGCCGGGGATTCATCGATTCGTATGGGTCCTGGAAGATCAGCTGGACATGACGGCGGAAATCTCTCATTTGCCGTCTCGTCAGTGTGGCCGCATCAACATGTCCCTGGAGCGCGGCGTCCTCGGGGTCGCCGGGGAAATTGAAAGAGATACTGCCGGCGGTCGGCTCAAGCAGCTTGAGGAGCAGTTTCCCTACGGTTGTCTTGCCGCAGCCCGACTCGCCGACGAGGCCCAGGCTTTCTCCCGGTGCAAGTTGGAACGACACACCGTCCACGGCGTGGACAAAGCCGGTGGGCTTTCGGAACAGGTTCCCGGCAACGGGGAAGAGCTTGGTGAGCCCGTCCACCTCGACCAGAGGGAGGTTGGAATCTTCCATGGTATGACTATTCCGAAGCATCATTCTCGATTGAGGGAGACAGGCTCGCGTCCAAGGGGTGCCAGCACGCAGCCCATTGGCTTCCCCGGCTTACCCGAGGCGGGCGTTCCTGACGGCATATGTCGGTGGCGTAGGCGCACCTAGGGTGGAATGTACAGCCGGAAGGCAAGTTGGCCAGGTTGGGCGGTTCACCGGAGAGGGAGGCAAGGGGACGCTTTTCACCGCTGACGCTGGGGAATGACGACATCAGGGCCTCTGTGTAGGGATGCAAGGGGGAGCGAAATACGTCGGTCGTGTCTCCCAGCTCGACGAGATTTCCCGCGTACATCACCCCGATCCGGTCGGTCACTTCCGCCACCACGGCTATGTCGTGGGTGATGTAGATGATGCTCATGCGGAGTTCTTCCTGAATGCCCTTCAATTCCCTGAGGATGCGGTCCTGCACAATCACGTCCAGAGCGGTCGTCGGTTCGTCGGCAATGATTATGTCGGGATCGCAGGACAGGGCCATGGCGATGACCGCACGCTGGCGCATGCCGCCGCTGAATTCGTGGGGGTACCGCTCCATCAACTGAGGGTCAAGGCCAACCATCCGAAAGAGGCGGGCGACTCGTTCCCGGGCATCGGCAACCGTCGTCTCGACACCGTGCGTTTCAATGGCATCGACGACTTGCTGCCCGACCTTGTATACGGGGTCGAGTGAGTTCATCGCGGCCTGGAACACCATGGATATCCGACGCCAACGCACCTTTCGGATGTCCTCTTCTGACAGGGAGAGCAGGTCTTCGTCGTCAAGGAAGACCTGTCCCCCGACCAGCCGGGCGTTGTCGGGCAGGAGCCTCATCAGGCAGTTGGCGAGGGACGTCTTTCCACAACCCGACTCGCCCACTAGTCCCAGTGACTGGCCACGCGCCAGATCGAAGCTCACATCCTGGATCGCCTTGACCTCGCCCTGTCGCGTCGAATAGCGCAGCGCAAGGTCGACTACCCTCAGGACGGGACCGGTCTGATCTACTGCCATGCGACCCACCTGGTGCGATCAGTCATCTCGACGGCTCAATCGCGGATTTACAACTTCGTCGAGGGCTCGTCCCGCGAGGTAGAAGGCGCTGCAAAGGAGCGAAATGGAAGCTCCGGCCGGGATGACCAGCCACCAATATTTCGTGCCGCCCAGCAGGTATCCCCCAGCATTCGCGGTGTGGATCATGATTCCCCAACTCATCCTCAGGTCGAGCAGTCCGAGGAAAGACAGGACCGCCTCGGCAAAGATCGCGCTCGTGACGGTGAACATCATGTAGAGCAGGGAAAGAGGCAGGAGGTTCGGAACGATATGCACGAAGATTATGCGGAACTGGCTGCCGCCCGCCACTCGCGCCGCCTCGATATAGGGCTTGACCTTGATGCTCAGCGCTTGGGACTTCAATACTATCGCGGTGCCGCCGAAGCCTCCGAGCACGCCGATCAAGAGGGCAAGGTAGAAGAGATTGAGCTCGAAGAGCGCGCTCAAGACGATGAGCAGGGAGATGCTCGGTAGCGCGATGATGAGGTCCGCGAGCCTCATGAAGAACGCATCGACAAGCCCGCCGTAGTAGGCTGCAACGGCGCCGACGGTGGTTGCGATGATCACCGTCACCAATGCGGCGGTTATCCCAAGGATGAACTCCGACCCTGTGCTTGAAAGGAGCTGGCTGAGAACGTCCCGGCCCAAGGGGTCCGTACCCAATGGGTGTCTCCAACTGGGCGGGGCAGGCTGCTCCGTTTCGTCGAAGGCGTACCCGGTGACCGGGTCATAGGTCTCGGCGTCCCACACCGTCGCCATGAGTATGGGGTGAGAGAGAGCCATGAGCGCAAAGACGACTATGGTCACCAGCGAGACGAGGCCGATACGGCTCTCCACGAATACCGTCCACCCGCTCTCGAAGGAACGCAACGCCAGCCTCGTCCTGGCCTGCATCAGCCGGAATCTTCCGCGGCCCAAGTCGACCCGGGGCGGTTCAGGGGAAGCGCCGGGCACTGCGCGACTGGCAGGGGTAGGCAGGTTCATCGGTACCGTATCCTCGGATCAAGATAGACGTAGAGCACGTCCACTATGAGGTGGGCAAGCAGGGACAGCAGGCCGATGAAGACGATTGCACCCATGACCAGAGGCAGGTCTTCCGTCCGCACCGCCTCGAGGAGAGTCATGCCGGTGCCGGGCCAGGAGAAGACGCTCTCCACGATCACGCTTCCGTCTATAGCAAAGATGAGGCTGTAGATGAGACTCGTGACCACCGGCAGAAGAGCATTTCGGGCAGCGTGCCGGTCGCGGACCTGCTTTTCCGGCAGTCCCTTGGCGCGAGCAGCCATCACGTAGTCTTCGCGAACGGTCTCCAACATGCTGTTGCGTGTCAGCAGCATCGTGCCGGCGAAGGATATGAGAGTGAGCGTGGCAATGGGCAAGACCATGTGCTTGAGGATGTCCGACGCCAGGAATCCGATGCCCGACAGGGACCAGACCAGGGGGATGACCAACGCTCCCACCATGATGATGGGGACGGCCAGTCGCCTCATTCCTATCCGGTCAGACCTTCTCAAGGTGAACATTACCCAGAAAGCAAAGGCGATGAATGCAAGGGCGGTAATCAGCATCAGAGTGAATACCGAGTTGGCGGTTACGTCGGAGTTTCTCCACACCAGCGGATCCAGGAATTTGCCAACCGGAAACCATCCGAGCCTGAAGGCAAAGATCCAGATCATCATGAGCGCGAATGCTGGGGTGAATACAGTGAACAAGGTTGTCCCCGTAATCGTGGCGGCATACTCCAGGAAACCCCCTCGTCGCCAGGCGATGGCCTTTCCCAGCAGGAAGCCTATGTAGAATGAGGCCGCGGTTGCCGTGACGAACAGCACGAGAGTCCGGGGCAGTCGTTCCGCCAAGACCTCCATGACCGGGCGTGGGAAATGACCGAAGGAAACGCCGAAGTCTCCCGTGAGCGTGTTCCTCATGTGAATGAGGTACTGTTGCCAAAGGGGCCTATCCAGACCGAATGTCGCTCTAAGCTGCTCTCTTATGTCGGGAGGAAGATCGGGGTTGAGGGCATAGAAAGAGGCGTAGTCACCCGGCTGGGCCTGCACCAGCAGGAAGGTTACGGTGAGTATCAGAAATAGGGTGAGGGCCATTTGCCATGTGCGGCGAAACAGATAGCCGAGCATATGGCCTCTCTCCCGATTTCAGTGCGGGTCCCAGGTGGGCCTGCGATGGCTCACTTGAAGTTGACGATAGTTGGCAAACCCAAGGCCTCTTGGAGTCCCCCCAGAGTTTCGGTATAGGGGAACTCGATCCGGTCACTCCGGTATGTCTCGACTATCGGAGTGGTAAAGAGCACAACGTAGGGCAGATCGTCTGCGAGGAATTCCTGCATTCGGAAGGCCTGCTGCCGAGCCGCTTCCAACTCCGTCTCCGCGAGGAGCTCGTCGGCCAGGCGATCAAACTCAGGGTTATTGTATCCACCGGGATTGTGTCCCTCCAGGCCGGAGTGTCGGCTGTGGAAGAAGGACTCGAGATAGTCGGGGAAGAGTGTGAGGCCCCAACCCAGAATCCACATGTCGAATTCTTGCCGGTTGAAGACCTTTTCCACAATCAGATTGAAACCGGTTAGATCGGCCCTCAGTGGTATGCCCATTTCACTCATCCACCTTTCGATCCAAATGGCGAAAGTGGACCGCAGCGGATCGTATCCCGCGCTGGGAGCAATGAGACTCATGGATGGAACGGGATCACCGTTCGG
>JAPPDQ010000507.1 GCA_028875495.1 Chloroflexota bacterium | reverse complement strand
GTCTACAGAGCGGTATTCGGAGAAGAATTGAATGTCCACCTACCAACTCGCGTCCTCCCAGTGTCGACTACACCGCCAACGGACATCTCAACCATCTTTGAACACGACACAAGGGAGATCGAGCGACTCCTGAGTCCCGGTAGGCGTAGACGAGTGGAGGCACGAGCCAAATTACGAGGACTTGCAATTCTGGATAGAGCGATCCACGGTGAAGACAGCCAGCCGACAGACCGTGAACTCAGTGACTATGGGGATTCAGTGACCAGTGGCAAGGAGTGGCACGACGTGTTTCCCGGCGTAGCCACGATCCAGATTACCGCCACGGGCACAGGCCCATCGCTTGATCTCCGTATATCGAAGCGGGATGGGATACCAACCCACTTCGTGCCCGAGGGTGCGCCCGGTGCCACCGTTGTGGCAGTACACAAGGTTGACTACTTGGGATTCTACAACCTTGGTCGAGATCAGGTCGCGGGCCATCTCGGCCTAACTGGACCAAAGACGACGGCGCTCATCTGGTATCTCAAAATCAAGGACGACGAAGAGTGCTTCCGCCGTGTGACCATTGGTAAGAGTTCGTTCGATCGATACTCTCAGAAGGCAATCGAACAGCTGCGCCAAGAAGTCAAGACTTTGGACATCAATGAAGTCTGGACTTCGTACAGGGCAAGACTAAAGAAGTAATGATGACAGACTCCCTTGGCAACGGCTTGCTCAGACGACTCACGCCTTATCCTGCCTACAAGCCCTCCCCGGTAGCGTGGTTGGAAGAAGTTCCGGTCCATTGGGAGGTGCGGCGGCTGAAGTATCTCGCGACGGTTAACGACGAAGCGCTCGCTGAGAGCACCGATCCCGACGTGGAGATCGCTTACGTAGACATTGGGAACGTCGATTCAGTAGAGGGGATCACGGGCGGGGAGGAACTGGTATTCGAAGATGCCCCTTCGAGGGCACGGCGCATCGTTCGTCAAGGGGACGTCATCATCTCGACGGTTCGCACATATCTGAGGGCGATAGCCCGAATTGAAGCTGCGGATGCAAACATCATCGTGTCCACCGGCTTCGCGGTAATTCGCCCGAGGCACTTGGACGACGGATTCATTGCCTACGCTCTGAGGGCTCCCTACTTCGTGGAACGCGTCGTTGCCCATTCAGTGGGTGTAAGCTACCCAGCCATCAATGCGAGCGACCTCGCTTGCTTGGACATCGCTTTCCCACCTTTCGCCGAGCAGCGTGCCATCGCCGCCTACCTCGACCGGGAGACGTCGAAGATCGACGCCCTCGTCGCCAAGAAGGAGCGGCTGATCGAACTGCTCCAGGAGAAGCGCATCGCCCTCATCAGCCGGGCCGTCACTAGGGGCCTCGACCCAGACGCGCCGATGAAGGAGTCCGGCGTCGACTGGCTGGGCGAAATCCCAGCCCACTGGGGAGTGAAGCAGCTAAAGCATCTGGCTGATTTCATAAATGGGGCAGCGTTCAAGCCGTCCGAGTGGCGTTCGGTTGGCACCCCCATCATACGTATTCAGAACCTCAACGGCGGTGTTGACTTCAATCACACAACACGCACGTTGCCTGTAAAGTACAGTGCCCAGAGAGGCGACCTACTCTTCGGTTGGTCGGGCAATAGAGGAACTTCATTTGGTCCTTTCCTGTGGTGGCGCGACGGAGAGCACTACGTAAACCAGCATATCTTCAAAGTGATACCTCTCGGCGTCACCAAGGAATGGTTCTATTGGGCCCTAAGGGCGGTGACCTTCCATGTGGAGCAACAAGCACATGGAATTATTGGAATGGTTCATATAACTCGAGACGAGTTGGGATCGATCTATATCCCATTGCTTCCGGATATCTCCGAACAGGCCGCCATAGCGGAGTTCCTAGAACAAGAGACGGCGAAGCTCGATGCCCTCGTCAACAAAGTAAGCGAAGCCATAGAGCGTCTCCAGGAACTTCGCGCAGCCATCATCTCGGCGGCTGTCACTGGTAGGATCGACGTACGGGAGGAGGTAGCGTGAACGTAGACGTTTCAGAGCGGGCCTTCGAGGACGCCATCGAGTCGGCCTTGATCCGGCGCGAAGGCCTGGTCGCCGAGGAGCGGTATTCCTATGTCGACATGCCGTCCGGCGGATACTTGAAGCGTGTCTCCGAGGACTACGATAAGACCCTCTGCCTCATCCCGCGCGACGTGCTGGACTTCGTACTGGCCACCCAGCCCCGCGAGTGGAAGAGGCTCTCTGAGCATCACGGAACGGCGGTCGAGGAGCGGTTCCTGCAGCGCTTGTCGTCCGAGATCGGGCGTAGGGGCGCGCTCGACGTTCTGCGCACCGGAATCAGGGACATGGGATGCAAGTTCCAGCTCGCATACTTCCGCCCGGCGAGCAGCTTGAACGAGGAGACCAAACGTCTGCACGCCGCCAACCTCTTCTCGGTCGTGCGGCAGCTTCACTACAGCGAGAAGAGCAACAAGAGCCTGGACATCGCCCTCTTCCTAAACGGCGTCCCCATCTTCACTGCTGAGCTCAAGAACCCGCTCACGGGTCAGACCGTCGAGGACGCCATCCGCCAGTACAGGACCGACCGCGACCCGAGGGAGCCGCTGCTCGCGCCCGGGCGTTGCCTCGCCCACTTTGCCGTGGACCCCGATCTCATCTACGTGACTACCAGACTGGCGGGGCCTGCGACTCGGTTCCTTCCCTTCAATCGAGGCAAGTTCGGTGGGGCCGGCAACCCGGCCGTGTCGCCAACCCAGAACGGTTACCCGACGTCCTACCTTTGGGAGGAGGCCTGGGCGCGAGACAGCGTGCTCGACCTGGTGCGCCAGTTCGTCCACGAAGTCCAGGAGGAGGATGATCAAGGGAGGAGGAATGGCAGGCGCTCCCTCATCTTCCCACGCTACCAGCAGCTCGATTGCGTGCGTCGGCTGGTGGCCGATGCGCGGGCCCAGGGCACGGGGCAACGCTATCTGATCCAGCACTCTGCGGGCAGCGGCAAGACGTTCACCATCGCATGGCTCGCCCACCAGCTCTCCACTCTCCACGACGCCAGCGACCGCCGTGTCTTCGACTCGATTGTCGTCATTACGGATCGGCGCGTGCTCGACCGCCAGCTCCAGAGCGCCATGCGCCAGTTCGAGCAGACGCTGGGGGTCGTGGAGAACATTGACAAGACATCTCGCCAGCTAAAGGACGCCCTTGAAGGTGGCAAGACCATCATCGTCACCACGCTTCAGAAGTTCCCGGTGATCGCCGCGGAGATCGGCGAGCTTCCAGGTCGAAGGTTCGCCCTGATCGTCGACGAGGCACACTCCTCCCAGTCCGGTGAGGGCACCAAGGGCCTCAAGTCCGTACTTGCCGCCCGGTCCCTCGAAGAGGCCGAGTCGGAGGAGGCGGAAGCTCAAACCCCAGAGGAAGAACTCGACAACGCGGTCCTGGAGGAGATGGAGAAGCGCAGGCATCTTCCCAACGTGTCGACCTTCGCATTCACCGCCACACCAAAGCCCAGGACGCTCGAGCTCTTCGGGGAGAAGCAGCCCGACGGATCGTTCGCACCCTTCCATCTATACAGCATGAGGCAGGCAATCGAGGAGGGGTTCATCCGCGACGTGCTGGAGAGCTACACCACGTACAAGGTCTACTGGCGGCTCATCAAGAAGATCGAAGAAGACCCGCGCTACGACAGGAGCAAGGCGGACTACCTGCTCAGATCTTTCGTGGACCTCCATCCGCACGCCATCGAACAGAAGGTGCGGATCATGGTCGACCACTTTGTCGCCAATGTCCAGAGCGAGATTGCCGGCAGGGCGAAGGCCATGATCGTCACCCGTTCCCGCCTGCACGCCGTGAGATACAAGATGGCCGTGGACAAGTACCTAGCGGAGCTGGGGAATCCATTCAAGGCGCTTGTCGCCTTCTCGGGGCCAGTCCAGGATGGCGGGCAGTCCTACACCGAGTCCGGCATGAACACCGTCCCGGAGACGCAGACCGCCAAGACCTTCGATCTCCCGGAGTACCGGTTCTTGATCGTGGCCAACAAGTTCCAGACCGGCTTCGACCAGCCCTTGCTGCACACGATGTACGTCGACAAGAAGCTCGGCGGAGTGAATGCGGTGCAGACTCTATCGCGGCTGAACAGGACGCACCCTGACAAGCAGAGCACGATGGTGCTCGACTTCACCAACGAGTCGGACGAGATTAAGGCCTCCTTCGAGCCCTACTACGAGACGACCATTCTGTCGGAGGCGACCGATCCCAATCTGCTCTACGAGAAACAGGGCCGTCTGGAGGAGTTCCCGGTCTTCACGGAGACGGATGTGGAAGAGTTCGCAGCCATCCACTTCGGAGCCGACTCCACGCAGGACCGGCTCTATGCCGCCCTCCCCCCTGTGGTGGAGCGCTTCAAGGACATGCACGAAGACGAGCAGCACGACTTCCGTGGCGAGCTATCCGACTACGTGCGACTCTACTCGTTCCTTGCCCAGATCCTGCCTTTCTCGGATGTCGGGCTTGAGAAGCTATACGCCTTCGCCCGTCATCTGCGTCGGCTGCTGTCTCACACCGGGGATGAGCTGCCTCGGGAGATTCAGCAGAACATCGACATGGAGTCCTATCGCATCCAGCAGACCGGCAGCGGGAGGGTCGCGCTGGACCGGAAGGGCAAGGCGGGCGGGCTCGACCCGGTGGCCACAAAGGACACTCGCGAAAGCACGCCGGAGGAGTTGGAGGCGCTTTCTCGCATCATAGCTGACCTCAACGAACGCTTCGGCATCGAGTTGGGACTCGAGCACCGAGTCACCCTGGGCCGAATGATGGAGCGGCTCGAAGAGGACGCCGCGCTGGACGCGGCCGCGAAAGTTAACACGCTGGAGAACGTGCGCATCGCCTTCGACCACAAGGTCGAGGAGATCATCCAGGAGATCGTCGACCTGAACTTCGACCTCTACAAGCGGATCACAGACGACCCGTCCTTCGGCGAGGTCATTAAGGACCACCTCTTCGACCAATACCTCCGCACGCATCGCGACACTGATGAGCCAGTGGACTGAAGAATGGGTTTTGAAACCTCGTGCGGCCAATTCACCCTGGTTCACCTCAACCATTCCATAGACCGAGCGGCC
>JAPPDQ010000222.1 GCA_028875495.1 Chloroflexota bacterium | reverse complement strand
CTCGAAGCCGTTGAAGCCGAACCCGCCGTCTCCGGTGAAGACAACGACGCGGGAGTCGGGTAGGGCGACCTGTGCGCCGATCCCGTAGGGGACACCCCATCCGAGCATTCCGAGCGTGCCGTTGGTGATCCAGCGGTGCTGCTTGTGGGCCGGGTGGTACGACGCGCCATAAAAGCCGAAGTCGGCCCCCTCGAAGATGAGGCACGTGTCGTCGTCAATGAACTGCTTAATGGTGGAGTGGAGGTCCATCGCGTGAAGCTGGTTACTCTCCGCAGTGCGCTTTTCCAGGGAGGCCACTTGATCGGCAGTAGCACTCTTGAGGGAGCTAACCATCGGGTGATCGGGCCACAAGCGCGTCGCCGCCTCGTCTGCCAGCTGGCGCACGACGGCTCCCGGGTCGGCGACGATTCCAAGCGCCACATCGCGGGCCGTTGCGACCTGCTCCCACGCCGGCTCGACCTGGATGATCTTCGTTGTCGCGCCGATGGTCGGAGGCCCGCCGAAGGAGATGGTGTAGTCCAGCTTCTTGCCCAGCAACAGGAGGGCGTCAGCCTCGTGGATCGACTGGGCGGCGTCGTTCACCCTGCCGTCGGAGTACCCGGCACAGAGGGGGTGGTCGTCAGGGATGACCCCGCGGGCCGACTGCTCGGTGAAAACGGGGATGCCGGTTGTCTCCACCAGCCGCTCGATGTCCGCACGCTGGACGGTATACCCACCGTTCGCGGCGATGATTAGAGGGCGTTCAGCAGCTTGGAGCAGATCTATGGCGGCTCGGATGTCAGCCGGAGCAGCATGAGCGGGGCCACGTGAGGCTGGATACTCCATCGTCCGGTCGGTGACCTGTTCAGCGGATACGGTGGCCTCCTGTACGTCGAGCGGAATAGTGAGGTGCACGGGGCCGCGACGCCCGTTGAGCGCAGTGCGAAACGCCCGCGAGATGTACTCCGGCGCACGGAGCGGGTCTCCCAGCAGCCACGAGCCCTTTGTCACCGGCTTTGCCATGCCGACTTGATCTATTTCCTGGGACGCGCCAAGACCAAGACGGTCCTGGGTGGCGCTACCCGTGATATTCACCACCGGAGTTTCCATGTGGTAGGCGAAGGTGAAGCCCGGAATGGCGTTGGCGTGGCCGGGCGTCGTGAACATGGTGACGCCCGGTCTGCCTGTTATCCGACCGTAGGCGTTCGCCATGTCTACTGCCGCCTGCTCGTGCCTCACGTCGATGAAGATGAAGCCCTCATCGGCCATGTGGTCCATGAGAGGCAGAGTGTGATCGCCCGCGATGGTAAAGACGGTTTTAGCGCCCGCGCGTTTCAGTGAGCGGGTGATGATTTCATAGCCTTTGAGCTTCATGAGTTCTACCTCCGAAGGTGTCCAGAGCAGTATGTTCCGGGATTGCTAAAAATTGCAATCGAAGAGAGGGAAAATATAGTTGATTCATGAATTCTTTCGCACTAAACTTTTACCAAGTCGCGTGAAGTACTTGCTGGCGAGTGTCCGCCCCAAACGACACAGGGCAAAGCGGCGCAGACGACACCTCACAACCGAGGGTTAAAGAACGGCCATGCAAGATATCAGGCGTACGTCCCCGGACGGGGACGTTCCTCCACACCGCAACCCTGTCACCCATTCCGATAGTCCAAAGCCTCCCTCCGTTTCCCGCGTCCGGTTCTTGTCCGAGTTGACGAGAATACGCACACTGGAATCGTTCCAGCACAGAGATTTCGGTGTCCTGTGGGTGGCGATATTCTGCATGTCGATCACGGGCTGGATCATCAACATCGTGACCGGCTGGCTTACCTACGAACTCACTTCGTCTCCGCTCCTCACCGGGCTCGCCATCGGCATGGGGGCCGTCCCACCGGTCGTGATTGCACCGATTGCAGGTGTGCTAATCGACAGCCTCGATCGAAAGAAGGTGATGGTCGCGGCGATGGCATCGTACGCGCTGTTCATCGCCGCCTTCGGCTTGATTGTGATCTTTGGCGTTCTTCAACCCTGGCATATTTTCGCCGTCAGCTTCCTGATGGGCGTGTCGGGTTCCTTCCTCCGTCCTGCGGAGCAGGCAGTGTTGGCAAACATCGTCCCGAAGAAGCGCTTGGTCAATGCGTTCGCGCTTGTGGCGTTTGCGGGAAGCATTACCCGCCTGATCGCACCGGCGGTCACGGGGTTCCTCATCGCATTCATCGGACCTGGGGTCTCCATTATGCTTGCTTGCGCGTTCGTGTTGGCCGGAATCAAGCTTACCCTGCTTGTCCGAGTGCCTGAGAGGGAGTCACATCAGCTTAGACCAAAGACCGTCCTGAGCGACCTGCAGGAGGCCGGACGCTATGTGAAGGGATCCCATATCGTCCTCGCCATGATGGTCTTGACCACGGCCATGCTGACGTTCGTAAGCACTATCAACATGGGCCTGATGCCGGTCTTCGCCTCGGAAGTATTCGATGCCGGCCCGCAGATCCTCGGACTGCTCGTTGCGGCCCTCGGCGGTGGAATGACTATCGGCACGATAGCGATTGCGACAGTCGGCGATTTGAGGCGAAGGACGAGGATCGTTCTGATTACGGGGGCTATAACGGCTCTCGGAGTAATCGCCTTCTCTCACAGCGGCACACTGCTTCTCGCCTTCCCGATCATAATGCTGTATGGGGCGACGATGGTCATGACGTGGACAGTCGCAGGTGCACTCATACAATCCGTCGTACCGGACGCGCTGCGGGGCAGGGTGTCGGCCTTGTCGGTGATGACGGTCGCCTTCTTCCCGCTGGGTACGTTCTTCGTGGGCGGGCTTGCCCAGTTTTTCGGCGCTCCCATGGCCGCGCTAATCTCCGGATCGACTATCCTCATGGTCATAATCGCGATACCGTTCATGTTCAGGGGACTCTGGAGCTACCGCGCGGGCGACAGCTTGGAAGCCGACGAAGAGGCGGCGGACGACAACTCCTTGGACACACCTGATAAGCTGGAACCTCAACCCGCCTAACGGACTAATAAACACCGTGCAATCCGCTTCCGACCACCGACAGCGGAAAGCAGCAGCCTCCAGGGGGTTCCTTCGCTCGTTCGGAAGAATTCCGACTCTCCGTTCGCTGCGCGTCCGCGACTTCCGCCTTCTGTGGATAACCGGCTGGTGCAACAACAGCAGCTTGTGGGTGGAGGGTATCGTACTGGGTTGGCTTATTTTTCAGGTCACCCAGTCGGCTCTGCTCACCGCGCTCTCTGTCGGGATGGGGGCTCTGCCCTACGTCGTTATCGGGCCTCTGGGAGGGGTCTACATCGACCGCTGGAACCGCAAGGCGCTGTTGAGAGCCTGCATCGCCGCGCATATCGTGTTGACCGCAGCCCTTACGGTAATCGTGTTCGCCGAAGCGGTGGCCGCGTGGCACATATTCGCCTACATCTTCGTGAACGGCGCGGTCCGCACGTTGCGCATGGTCATCGAGTCGTCGCTGATACCGAACATCGTGCCCGGCCGCCTCATGACGAACGGATTTTCACTCTTCCTGATGACAGCGAGTTTCACGCGGTTCATAGTGCCTGCCGTAACCGGAGTGGCCATCGGCCTTGTCGGGTCCGGGCCGACGATGACGGTCGCGCTGGTGCTGTACATGCTTGCTCTTGTGACCGCACTCCGGATCCAACTGAGGGGCAAGGCCTCGCAGAAGTCGGTTGTCGGATCACCGGCGAGTGATCTGGTCGAGGGAATAAGGTATCTCACGCAAGAGAAACGGGTTCTCGCCATCTACGTCTTTCCCGCCATGCTCATGCTGTTCATCGCGCCGGTCAACATGGGACTCATGCCGGTGTATGTCGATGAGGTCTTCGGAGCAGGGCCGGACGCGCTGGGGTTCATCATCGGAGCGCTGGGGGCGGGCATGACGCTCGGAACGCTGATTCTCGCCAGTCTCGGTGACATACGGTACAAGGCGCGGGCAATGGTATTCGCATGTTGGGGAACGATTGCAGGCGTGCTCCTGTTTTCGCAGATGACGTTCCTGCCTGCCGCCCTGGCGGTCGTCCTGACGTACAGCGGGCTGATGATGATGGTGTACGTACTCGGAAGCACCGCCGTTCAGACAATCATGCCGGACAGGGTGCGCGGGCGTGTGACAGCCCTGCTGGGTGCGACGTTCGGAGTGTTCCCGTTCGGGACCCTGATCGTCGGAGGTGTGGCCGAGCGTTTCGGCGCGCAGGCGGCGGTAGTGGCTACCACTGTGGCATTCGGACTTTGCCTCCTTGTCTACACGACCGTGTACCGGCGCATCTGGACGCTCCGATAGCGAATGGGGCCTCGCTTCGGCTCGTGACTCGTATCCCAACGATGCAGTATTATCCTGCCGGGAGGCGCAATATGACATTCAGGCTCGTCATCCTCGAACCGCAAGACCCTGGGGCTCGCACTCCTGCGGCAAAGACCTGGCCGGCCAAGATTCGCGAGCTCGTCCCAGATGTGGACATCCGGTACTGCACGACCGTCGAAGAGGCTAAGGAAGCCATCATCGACGCCGACGCAGCCTTCGGAGATATCCTGCCGGAGCTTTTTGAGAAGGCGCAAAAGCTCCAGTGGATACAGTCACCGCAGGCCGGGCCGAAGGCTGGCTACTACCACGAGGGACTCGTAGAGAGCGATGTCGTGGTCACCAATATGCGCGGGATTTTCAACGATCATATAAGCGCGCACATCATGGCCTACGTGCTGTCGTTTGCGCGCGGCCTGCACGTTTATCGCGACCGGCAACGCGACGGTAAATGGACAAAGGGATACGATACGGTCCATCTGCCGGAGTCAACGGCGGTCATCGTCGGCGTAGGCGGCATCGGGGCCGAGACGGCGCGAGTCTGCGCGGCGTTCGGCATGACCGTCATCGGAGTTGACGCGAGGGTGACCGAACCACCTCCGGGTGTGAGTGAGCTGCACGGCCCGGACGCATTGGGCGAAGTTATCCCCCGGGCAGACTTTCTCATCGTCACGGTGCCTGAGACGCCGAGCACGCAAGGGCTTTTCAATCGCGAGACCCTGTCGGCCATGAAGTCCAGCGCCTTCTTCATCAACATCGGGCGGGGCGCGACGACGAACCTGACCGATCTGGCCTCCATGCTCGAAGCGGGAGAGATC
>JAPPDQ010000099.1 GCA_028875495.1 Chloroflexota bacterium | reverse complement strand
CCCTGTCAGCCCCCCGGCGGGGGAGAGGTTGTGGGTGACTGCATTGCAGTTACCGACACCCCGCAACGGCCTCGGACACGGGGGGATCTGCCCCAGCTGATGTGAGAGGAGGCCAGCGTCTCAGTAATTTGCTTTATCGTTTTGGCACAGGTGGCACTTAAGCGTCCGCCACGGATGTTCTTCCGGCAGCCTCGCAGGATCATCCTGTGGGGCTCAATTTTCCTAAGCGTCAGGGCCGTCCACTGGAAAATTCTCGCGAAAAAGCGCCATATGGTGCCATTTCATGCCATTCTTGTCGTTATTGTCAAGTAAGGCCGTCTCGCTGAGCGGTTGACAGGACGAGAGATTGGAGGCGGGAACAGCTATCCGTCGAAATTCGCCTTTGAGAATGTGCCATTCTGTGCCGGATCGCCCATTACTCCATTTGCTGTGAAATCGCATGTAGGAAAATTGCACATCTGTATTTTGATACAAGTGTTCCTATCAGTCAAATTCGACGGAACCACCGAATAGCTTGACAGTCAAGCAAGATCGAGGAGAAGGGAACGCGGGTCGAATCGGGGCGTATGTCGCCGACCGGGAAGAGCTACGCTCAGGGAACCGCTAGAAGAGGGGCTGCCTGACGGCAGCGGGGACGGTCGTCACACGGCGGTCTACCGTGAGATCGAAGTCCTGCTCGAACATTGCGCCGATGGAGTCGCCGGCATGGATGCGGCTTATGGCTTCGCCGAGCAGGGGCGCAACGGAGATAATTTCGAGACCGGGGAAACGCTTCTCCTCGGGTATCGGCAAGGTGTCGGTGACGACGAACTCGGTGACGCCGCTATTGGCGAGGCGCTCATGGGCATCACCAGCGAAGACGGCGTGGGTGGCCCCGCAATACACGCTCGTCGCGCCGTGGGCATCGAGTACCTTGAAGGCTTCGACCACGGTGCCTCCCGTGCCGATCTCATCGTCGATGATGACGGCCGTCTTGTCCCGGACATCGCCGACGAGGTTGATCGCCTCGGCCTTCTCGTCGTTACCCTGCCGCTCCTTGTCGATCAGCGCGATGGGTGCATCGAGAACGTTCGCCACTTCCCGTGCGCGCTTCGCGCTGCCGGGGTCGGTCGCGGTAACAACCACGTTTTCGAGTTCCTTTTCCTTAAACCGCTTGGCCAGCATCCGTATCGCCGACAACTCGTCGAGTGGGATGTTGAAGAACCCCTGAATCTGTCCGGCGTGGAGGTCGATGGTCAGGACGCGGTCGGCGCCCGCAACGGTCGTAAAGTCGGCCAGGAGGCGAGCGGTAATCGCCACTCGCGGCTGGTCTTTCTTGTCGGTTCGCCCATAGGCGTAGTAGGGAATCACGACGGTAATCCGCCCCGCCGACGCTCGTCTGGCGGCGTCGATCATGATCCAGAGCTCCATCCAGTGCTGGTCGACCGGCGCGGATATGGGCTGGATGAGGAACACGTCCTTCTGCCGAATGTTCTCAAGGAACTTGACGAAGGTGTTGTCGTTGCTGAACTTGAAGACCTCGCAATTACCCATATTCGTACCGAGGTACGTGGCAATATCCCGGGCGAGTTGAGGATGGGCGTTGCCTGTGAATATCTTCATCTCATCGTAGAGATGATGGGGCTCCTCGCGGCCTCCGTTTCGCTGCTTTGTAATGGGTAGAGAACTATTCGTCGAGGAGTGCGAGTTGTTCTGCACGAATCCCCCTCTCGCAGTCGTCGGAGTCTTTGGCGCGGGGCCGGACCGGGTCGAGGCGACCGCATTATAGCATAGGCGCGGCGCTCCGAGACCATCCAACGCATGAGTTTCACGCGAAAGAAGTCTCCTCTCAATGGCCTCGTCGTGAACCATTTGCGATAATGGGGCCAACCCACTCTCATCGTACTCATCATGTCCACCCTGACCACCAAGACGAAGGCCCTCGGCAAGTCGCTGGGCTTCGATATCGTCGGAATCACCACGGCAGACCGCTTCGCGCGTGACGAGGAGGCCGCCCTCGAACGAGTGAACGACGGCCTGATGGACGGACTCCCCTGGTACACGGCAGAGCGCGTACGCAAGGCAAACAGTCCCCGCAAGCTGCTGGAGGGTGCGAGGTCGGTCGTCTCCCTCGCGATGAGCTACAACTACGGCGAGGCGGAGCCGAAGGGACAAGGCCCACACGGGAAGATCGCGCGATACGCCTGGGGGGAAGACTACCACGAGGTGATGAAGAAGCGGCTCCGGGAGTTCGTCGACGCCCTACCCGACCTAGCCGGTCGACCTGTGAATACTCGCATCTTCGTGGACGATGGGCCGATGAACGACCGCGCCGCGGCCGAGCGTGCCGGGGTCGGCTGGTTCGGCAAGAACACCAACATCCTTAATCCTACCTACGGCTCGTGGCTTCTGCTGGGACAGGTGATCACCGACCTCGATCTCGTGCCCGACGCCCCGCTCAAGAAGAACTGCGGTGAGTGCGTCCGGTGCATTGACGACTGCCCCACCGGCGCAATCGTCGCGCCGTACGTCATCGACAACCGCAAGTGCATCTCTTTCCTGACCATCGAATTGCGCGGCCCGATTCCCAGGGACCTGCGCCCCCTCGTCGGCGACTGGGTGTTCGGGTGCGACATCTGCCAGGACGTGTGCCCGGTCAACTGGAAGGCGGCGCCCGCCCTCGAACCCGCCTTCCGCAAGCGCCACGACTTCGACGCGCCGACACTGCTGCCGCTCCTGGAGTTGGATGATGATGAGTTCCGAGAGCGTTTTCGTGGGAGTCCCATCAAGCGCGCCAAGCGTGTCGGGCTCCAGAGGAACGTATGTGTGGCCCTCGGCAACATCGGCGACCCTGTAGCGATACCCGCACTGGCGAAGGTCCTCGAGTCGGACGAGCCACTCGTACGCGAACATGCTGCATGGGCGCTCGGCAGGATCGGGACACCTGAAGCGAGAGCCGCTCTTCTCGACGCCTTGTTTATCGAGGACGACCTCGAAGTGAAAAGGGAATTGATCAGATCCATTGGGATTATTGATCTCGCCCGGACACCGCCTGTTGACGCCGAATCCGTATAGACTCCCTCCTACCCTTCACCCTCAAGGGCTGACAGGGGTAGGTAAATCATAGGCCTGCTACGGACATCACCCTCACCACCTAGAATGAAAGCCGACGACGGGCAACCACAAGGGTTGTCCCTACAACGGGCCGGGGCCTATTTTTCGTTGCAATTGCTCATGTCGGTTGTCACCGACACCACCAATCATGAAAATGGAGTTGGAGTCGTCGTTCTCGGTTGGCAGACGACCAGGGCATGGATTCCCGCGTACGCGGGAATGACGGTGTGGCGGGATGTCGTTCACTTTCATACCAATGACAAGAGTCGAGGATGAGCGCGAGTCTCCAAGTTGGGGGCATTCTCCTACTTCCCCTAGCAAGGCACGTTGCAGCGCTGCGAACCGCCATGACGTGGTACACTCACGCCACCACACAGGAGGAAGAGCGAATAGATGAAAGTCGTTATGGAACCCATGCCGTCGGGTATCGGCCCCGGCGAGTCCCCGGACGTGTTCTTCAAGGAGATGCAGGCCACCTTCCCGGAGGTGCAGTTCGTCGAAGTCAGCGAAGAGGCCGATCAGATACGCGAGGTGGAGGACGCTGAGGTGTATTACGGCTGGCCTTCACGAGACGTCTTCCTCGCGGGCAAGAACCTGAAGTGGATACACTGTCCCGGCACCGGCATCGACCAGCACATGGCGATACCGGAACTGGTAGCGAGCGACATTCCGATTACCAATGCCCGCGAGCCGCACGTAGCGCCCATGGCGGACCACGTCTTCGGCTTCATTATCGTCCTGGCTCACAAGCTGCACTGGATGTGGAACGATCAGAAGGCCAAGAGTTGGCGCATGTACGACTACGGCTGGAAGCAGCTCGACCTCGAGGGCTCGACGCTCGGCATCCTGGCAATGGGCAACATCGGGCGCGCGGTCGCCAAGCGTGCGCAGGGCTTCAGCATGAAGGTCTACGCCTGCGATAAGTTCCCTAGACCGTCCGAGTACGCCGAGGAGGTCTGGGGTATGGACAGGCTCGACGACCTCCTGGCGATCTCCGACTGGCTCGTCGTCACCGCGCCGATCACGGACGAGACGCGCGGCATGATCGGCAAGGAGCAGCTTCAGAAGATGAAGCAGGGCTCGCACATGATAATCATCTCCCGCGGCGGAATCGTCGACGAGTTCGCGCTGGGAGAGGCAATCGAGTCCGGCCACCTCGCCGGAGCGGGAGTGGACGCCTTCGACCCCGAGCCGCCCGTGCCCAACAACCCCCTGTGGGACAACCCGAACGTCGTCATGTCGCCCCACGCCTCGGCCTTCACGCCGGGCCTCTACATCGGGCGTCGCAACGTCTTCAAGGAGAACTTTCGGCGCTATCTCGCCGGCGAACCGTTCTTGTACGTCTGCGACAAGAAGCTGGGGTACTAGCTCCCAAGAAATACATCAAAGGGGACAGGTTTCAAACCCGCCCCTACCGGGTAGCGTCCATCCTACTCAAGTGCCCCGGCCAGTCCAATATGCGCCGGTCGGCCGTCACCAATTGGTGTCCATTTAGCGCGGTCGCAACGATTATCCGATCCGCCGGGTCACCGTGCATGTTCGACAACAGGCCGGCTGTGACCGCAATGTCGCCGTCAACCGCAAGCTCCAAGAGTCCTTCCTCCAGCAGGTTGCGTCGCCAAGCGTGTAAATCTAGTCCTAAGTCAAGCTGGCCCTTCTGCACTCGCATTCCGACTTCCCAGAAGGTTATGGCCGAAACCGCCACCATGCTTTCTTGCAGGGCATCTTCTATGATGCGACGAGTCTGCGATCCCAGTCTTCGATCGTCCAGTTCCTGCCACAAGACGACGTGAGTGTCGAGGAGTATCAAAATAGGTCCTCGTCAGGATCCTCGGCATCTTCGAACCATTCCGCCGGCATCGGCTCAACAATATCCCCATGAATCTCGATCATGCCCTTGCCCCTGCCGAACAAGCTCTTGGGCTTTTCCCGATACGGCATCAGCTTCGACACCGGGCGGCCATGCTTGGTGATGACGATCTCCTCGCCGCTTTCTGCCACCTCATCCATGCGCTTGCGACACTTGGCC
>JAPPDQ010000548.1 GCA_028875495.1 Chloroflexota bacterium | reverse complement strand
GTGGTCGGACTGAAGATCGAGGACTGGCACGAGGAAACCCTTTAGTCGCGTATGCCAGAGGTGTATCTCAGTCTCCCGCGTGTATAATGTGACCGCACTAAATGGCTACTACATGGCGTGGCCCGGCCGGAAGGGGTTCGGGCCTTTTTCACGCCTAGGGAACACTGCCTCGTGACACTGGTCCTCCTATGGCTTGCCCTCGCCGGAGCCGCCGCGGCCATCCTGCTCTTTTCTCGCCTGCTCGTTTCGTCCGCCGATGTCATTGCCGACCGGACGGGTCTGGGCAGATCGTTCGTCGGCGTCATCATGTTGGCGACCGCCACGTCACTCCCGGAACTGGTCACCGGTGTCAGTTCGATCCTGCTCGTCGATCAACCGGACCTTGCCGCCGGAGACGCCTTCGGCAGTAACCTCGTCAATCTCGTCATCATCGGTATCATCGACCTGCTCTGGCGCAACGGCCCGATACTGGTCGCCGTCGGTCGCGCTCCTATCGTCGTCGGTTCCCTGGGCATAGCAGTCGTGGGCTGCACAATCGTCGCGTTGCTGGCGCACAGCGGAGGCGCGTTCGCCGAGAGCTGGCCCGTCAGCCCCGTGTCGCTCATGCTCTTCCTGGTCTTCCTCGTCGGCATGTTCATCATCTACCGGCAGGAGGACTCCCCTCAGGAAGAGTCCTCACAAGGGACTGACGACACCCTGTCTGGAGCGTTCGGTAAATATACCGTCGCCATGCTAGTCATCGTCGGCGCTGCTGTTCTCCTGGCGTGGACGGGCGACCGGATCGCGCACGAGATGGGCTGGGAGGCCAGCTTCGTTGGGACCCAGTTCCTGGCCATCAGCACGTCGCTTCCGGAGTTCGCGGCGTCCTATGCCGCCGTGCGAATCGGCGCGCCCGACCTCGCCATAGCCAACCTGCTGGGTAGCAACCTGTTCAACATGGGCTTCGTCCTGGTCATCGACGATGTGGCCTACGTGGATGGCCCGCTCTGGTCGGGGATAGCGGGGATTCACCTACTCACGGCCGCGTTCGCCATCGTGATGACCGTCGTCGTTTTGGCAGGACTACTCGCTCACAGACGGGAGAAGAGGGAAGGGCGCTTCACCTGGGAATCGCTGGCGCTTATTGTCCTCTACGCAGCCGCCAGCGTGCTCGTCTTCACCTTGGCATAGTCCGCTGAACGGCGGTTTGCTGCGGGAGGCTAGTTCATACCGAGTTGGTAGAACTTCCCCTCTGTCTTGATCGACGGGGCAAAGATCAATTCGGCCTTCTGGTGGAACTCGCGGATATTGAACGCGCCCACGTAGCCGAGGCAGGTCTTCAGCGCTCCCAGCAGATTGAGGGTGCCGTCCGACTTCGAGGACGGGCCGTACAGCACCTGCTTGATGGAGCCTCTCATTCCCACGTTCACCCGCGTGCCGCGCGGCAGAATCGGGTCGGGACTAGCCATGCCCCAGTTGCAGCCCTGTCCGGGGGCCTCAGTCGTCTGGGCGAAGGGCGTGCCGATCATCACGGCGTCCGCCCCCGCGGCGAACGACTTGCACAGGTCTCCGCCCGTGCGAATCCCGCCGTCGGTGACGATGGGAACATACCTGCCCGACCGGCGATAATACTCTTCGCGCGCGGCTGCGCAGTCGAGCGTCGAGGTCACCTGCGGGACTCCCATGCCGGTGACTTCACGTGTCGTGCAGGCCGCGCCGGGACCGATGCCCACCAGGACGCCGTGAATTCCCGTCTCCATGATCTCAAGAGCCACGTCGTAGGTGGCGCAGTTCCCGACGATTACAGGAACATTGACCATCTCCAGAAGCTCAGGGAGTCGAAGCCCGCGAATGCTGCGTGACTTGTGCCGCGCCGTAGTCACCGTGGACTGCACAACGAGCACATCTGCGCCCGCGTCGACGGCCAGCGGCGCGAGCCGTTTGGTGTTGGCCGGGGTAACAGAAACGGCGCACTTGGCGCCGCTTTGCTTGATCTGCCGAACTCGCTCTCCGACCAAGTCCTCCTTGATCGGAGCCGAGTATACTCGCTGGAAGGTCTTGGTCACCTCCTCCTGCGGGGAGGCCACGATCTCGGCGAGTACCTCTTCGGGGTCGTCGTACTTGGTCTGGACACCCTCCAGGTTCAGCACGGCCAACCCCCCGTGCCGGTCGAACTCCACGGCCGATTCCGGCGACACGATGGCGTCCATGGCCGAAGCCATAACGGGCGCCGAAAACGTCATCCCGTCGAGATTGAAGTCGATGTCAGCAAGCTCGGGGTTGATCGTAATCGCGCCCGGCGCTATCGCAACCTCGTCGAAGCCATACGTCCGACGGACTTCCTTAAAGGTACGGGCATTCATAGAATAAGGCCCTCCGCGGGAGTGGTGGGGATTTGCCGAATTATATGAAACTGATTAGAGCCGTACAAGCATTTTTTCAACAAGCGACACCTTCTTGCGTCCCAAAGCTTGCGCCCCGGCAACCGCCGTTGAACTCTCTATCCGTCACAGGAAGCAGACGTCCAGGACCTAGTCGAACCGGGCGAAGAAAGTTGCCCATACCTTGAGTGGCCCCGCTAGGTGGTGCTACACTATCCTGCGTGGCCTGAGGGCCTCCCCCGTTGACGCTCCGCAGTAGCTCAGTGGTAGAGCGGTCGGCTGTTAACCGATTGGTCGCAGGTTCGAATCCTGCCTGCGGAGCCAACGCCTCTGACGGACAGTACTTCGGCTGTCTTCGTTGACCCATCGCTGACAGGAATCGGCATCGTGTACTCGATCCCGACCTCCTGCTTGTTGAAGTCAATCCTCCTGATGAAAGAGCCGAGGAAGGTCTTGCGCTCAAGGAATGATGCGCTCTGCAGGAGCTCCTTTAGTTCTCCCAGGTGGTGACGAAACGCTATAGGGTCAGGGAGACTGTCGCCCCTCTGATTCATTTCGTCCAACGCCTCATCCTTCTTCGCATCGAGCTCCCGTTGTCTGGCCCTCAGTTCCTTCAACCGCGGTGCCAGGTCGTCGATATCCACTGTCCCGCTCTCCAAAGCAGCGTACACGTGGCCTAGCTTCTCTTCTATTGACTCAGCTTCCCGATTCAGACGATCAAGCCGACTGATGGCTCTGCGCTTGTACAGACTCAGCTCCTCTTCGGCTAGGTCTATCAACTTAGTCAGTGTCTCCTTGGTAAGTATGTTTTCTCTGATCCGGTCCAGCACGAACGCTTCCAACTTCTCGGCGTTGATCGCGGACCCCTTACACACTGTTGCCCCCTTCCTCAGCCTGCCACTACACCTGTAGTAGAGGTATTGCCCAAACTTGCCATTCACACCTATGGCAGGCGAGCCGCACTGTGCACAATGAGCGAGACCACTCAAGAGGAATCGGCTGTTGAGTCTCCCTGAGTGCGTCACCGAGGGACGCCTGGATGTCAGGAACGCTTGTACCTCCTCGAATACGTCCTTATCTACTAGTGGGGTGTGACAGTCAGGGACACGAATGACTTCCGAGTCATCTCTTCCCTGTCTGGTACCTAGGCGTTTGCTGTACCTATTCCAAACAATCGTGCCCACGTACGCCTCGTTCCTCAGCATGTTGTTGATGCCGGTGATATGGAAGTGCCTCCCATGGCGCGTCCTCAACCCTTCGGCGTTCAGCGAGCTCGCAATCAGCTTTGCGCCTTGCCCGCGGGCTGCCAGTTCGAACACCCTCTTCACGATCGGAGCTTCCCTCTCATGCGGGATCAGCTTCGATTTGGAGGAACCACCATGTGACTCCACGGAGCTTCTGTAGCCAAATGGGACCGTTCCGCCATTCCGAAATCCCCGTGCAGCGTTCTCCTTCATCCCTCTGATCGTGTCCTGCGACAAGTTGGCCGAGTAGAACTCGTCGATCACCTCGATGATGCCCTCCAGCAGAGACCCAGCAGGGCTCTCATCAACATGCTCGTTCATGGAGACTACGGAGATCTTCCGCCGTTTCAGCAGAGACTTGTAGATGACCGAGTCTTCTCTATTTCGCGCAAACCGGGATAGCTTCCAGACCAGGATGCTGTCGAACGGCTTCACCTTGTTCTTGGCGGCGGTGATCATGTCCTTGAATGCAGGACGATTGGCCGACCTCGCGCTCTCAGCCTCGTCGACGTATTCGGCAACCACATCCCAACCCCGGCCGAGTGCGTATTTCTTGAGAGCCTTCAGCTGGGCGGGAATGGATAGGTCCTTCTCTGCTTGTCGTTCAGAAGAAACGCGAGCATAGATTGCAACCCTCATGGGAACCTGACTCTTCATCTCCTCCTCCTTCTTTCTAAGGTATGGTACTGATCAACTGGCGGGGCGAGCCGTGGGATGGCCACCTCCAGGCGGTGGTTGCCCCTATGGTGCACCGGAGCTCACTTGCTTCCTGACTCGGAAGAACTGGGCCTTGGAGACGATCGCGGGGAACGCTTCCTCCACCCTCACCGGGTCGATCTTGCTCTTGGCACTCGCTCCCCAGAGCAAGGTGCCCGTGTACACTTCGCTGGTGAGGATGCTGCGGACGCTGGTCTTCGACCAGGGCTTCCTTTTGGAGCTGGCTACCCCCTCCTCGTTCAGGATCCGCGCGATGTCGACCGTCGTCCTTCCGGCCTCAGCCATGTCGAAGATGCGCTTGACGACGGGGGCCGTAGCCGCATCAGTTTCCAGTTTGGATCGCTTCTTGCGACGGTCCTGTACCGAGACCCGTTTGTAGCCGAAGGGGACGTGGCTGGATATCCAAAAGCCTCTCGATGCCGCCTCCCGCATTCCCGACGTAACATCCAGGCTCCGTTCGAACGAGCGAGCCTCGTGAAAGCCCTCCAGAAGCACTTCCATGAGCTTGCCGGTGGGCGTGTAGTCGACGTGCTCGGCAATGGAGCCAACATGGACACCTCGACGTAGGAGCATCAACCTGAGAGCGACGTCGTGCTCAGGACTGGGGGTAAACCTGGAGAGCTTCCAGACCAGGATCTTGTGGAAAGCGGCCTTGGGGAGGCTAGCTTCGTCGATCATCTTGCCGAACTGCGGTGTCTGGACGATATGCACTCTCTCGTCCTCGTCCACATACTCACGGACGACCACGTAGTCGTTCTCTCTGGAGTAGTCTCTGAGGGCGTTCAGCTGGGCGTCGACGGGCAGGTCCACGTCCTGTC
>JAPPDQ010000524.1 GCA_028875495.1 Chloroflexota bacterium | reverse complement strand
AATGAAAATGTGAGCGGAGCGGAGGATGGGCAACCACAAGGGTTGCCCCTACGGGAGGTTGGTCGTGGTCTATTTTCGTAGCAATCGCTCATGTCGGTTGTCACCGACACCACCAATCATAAAAATGAGGTTGGAGTCGTCGTTCTCGGTTGGCAGACGACCAGGGCATGGATTCCCGCGTACGCGGGAATGACGGTTGGGGTGGTAGGGCGGCTATTTTCAGAGGAAGTATACCGAAGTATGGAGTCGACGTTCATGGTTCGACAAGCTCACCACGAACGGCTGTGGACAGGTCCAGTGAACGCGCTCAGGCGGCGACCGGCTGCTCGACCTCGATGATGCCGCCGCCGACAAGCTCGTCGCCGTGATAGAACACGACGGCCTGTCCCGGAGTGACGGCCCGCTGGGGCTCGTCGAAGAGTATCTCTGCGTAACCATCGTGGACGGTGACGGTAGCGGGCGCCTCGGAAGCCTTGTAGCGGATCTTGGCCGTGACGTTCCGCGACTCGCCGTTCGCAACGCCGGACGGGAAATTGATCCTGGAAGCCCACATCCGCGTGCGGTAGAGGTCTTCCTGGCCGCCGAGCGTCACACGGTTGGAGGCCGGATCGATCTTCACGACGTACCTCGGCTCGCCGGAACCGCCGTCGAGCCCGAGGCCGCGACGCTGGCCGATGGTGAAGAACTGCACGCCTGGGTGCTGACCCAGCACGGCTCCGTCGAGGTCGATGAAGTCCCCCGGCTGCGGGCGGGTGCGGTCGGCCAGAAACGCGCGGTAGTTGTCGTCGGGGATGAAGCATATCTCCTGGCTGTCCGGCTTGTCGGCGACGGAAAGACCCGACTCGGCTGCGATCTCGCGAATGCGCGACTTCGGGTACTCGCCGACAGGGAAGAGCAGGCGGCCAAGCTCCGGCTGGGTCAGGGTGAAAAGCACGTATGACTGATCCTTCGTGGCGTCGGTGCCCTTCAAGAGCCGGTACGACGCCCCGCCATTCCTTATGCGCGCGTAGTGGCCGGTGGCGATGTAGTCGGCGTCGAGGAACATGGCGCGGCGAAGAAGGAAGTCGAACTTGATCTTGTCGTTGCAGGCAAGACAGGGATGGGGGGTCCGGCCCCGGTCGTACTCCTCGACGAAGTAGTCGACCACGTGGGCCTGGAACTCGCGCTCGAAGTTCTGCACGTAGTGGGGGACGCCGATGGTGTCGCACACCCGGCGCGCGTCCTGTACGTCCTCGACCGAGCAGCACCGCTTGCTGTGGGCGGGAACGTCGTCGCGCTCCTCCGTCCACAGGCGCATGGTGACGCCAATGACCTCGTAGCCCTGCTCGTGCAGCAGCAGCGCGGCCACGGAGGAGTCCACGCCTCCGCTCATCGCGACTATGACTCGTCCCTTGCTCATGGTGTGTCCGCTGAGAATTTGTGATTGTTCATGGCGGCGTGCGCGTCTGTGAAGTGGGTTGGGGGAGTTTGCAGGCCGCGGGGTTAGCGTTTATGAGACCTTCGAACTTGCGTATTTATTGTAGCCTTGGCGGGGCGGGGCGGGCAACTTGTTTTCGCGTAACAGTTCAGAGTTGGTGAGATGAACACCCCTCCTCTTGTGGATCCCCGCTTTAGGAGACCTTTCCGTAACCTCCAGATATTGCCTTGGGGCCGCGAATTTCACCCCCATCCCCGTATCGAGTACGGGGCAGGCTCTAACCTTCCCCCATCGAGGGGGAAGGGATTTCCAAGCTCCCATCAGGAGTTATGCAAAGAGCGGTATGACGGTGGTTGTGTGTATCGAGCGCTCTCACGAAGCCTGAACTGTTGGGTTTCCACATATCAGGAATGCTTCCCGGCCTACTGGGCCACGAAGGACGAGGCCTTTTCCGAGTTGACGCGGACGGTGTACTTCTCGCCCGACTCGAAGTCGGAGCCGAGGGGGACGACGGTTTGCACGATGGGGAAGTCGGCAGTGCAGATGACCATCTGGTCGGCGACCTCGTGGTGGGTGATGACGACCTCAATTTCGTTCGACGTTGTCCGCCGGATTTCGTAGCCGTTGAACTGGGAGCAGCCGCTGCCCTTGGGCAGTCCTGAGACGACGCGGATCTGGTACTGAGGCGGGGCGCTCTCCATGACCATGATCTCCGCGCTCTCGACTGGCGACTCCGCGATGATGCTGTGCCCAAAGTTGGCCCTAGGCAGTGTGAAGGAGGTCGTCGCCACGTCGTTGACGATGACGCGGTAGGTCTCGCCCGGTTCGAGCGCATCTCCGATTGGCTCTACGGCGTCGAGCTCGACCAGCTTCTCGTCGCAGGGGATTGCCCACGCGGTCTGAGGTGGCTGCATGAGGGTTATCGTGGCACGAATGGTATTGCCATCCACTTCCAGACCCTGGCTGCCGGGGCGGGCGCAGTTTTCTATGGTGGACTGGTAGTAGCCGATGCGGAGATAGAGTTCCGGTTCGTTGGGGATGAGGTTGGCCCAAATCACTCTTGCAGGAGTATCGACCCATTGCCGCCAATCAACGCCCTCTTCGACCTGGTCGGGCGGGGGCTGTACGATCACGAGGAGCATGTCCACCTTGCTTGGATTGCCGCGAGTGATTACGTCATACGCCGTATCGTTGGTGAAGGCGAGGCGGCCGTCGGACTCGATGATCCTAGCGCTTACGGAGTAGACGTTGCGGGAGTCGATGTCGTCGCGGTTGTACTCGACCTTGAATTTGATGGGGACCTGTCCGGGATTGTCGATGGTCTGCCGAGCGATGAGCGGGGCGGCGGCGTCCTGGAGGGATACGTCTCGCAGAGATACGACGAGCTGCGCGCCGGGTGAGAGGGCGATCCGCTCGCGGTAGGTGACGGTGCCGCTGACCGACGCGTTGGGACTCTTGCCGGACGGCACTTCCACCGTAGCGTTGGCCGGTGCCGAATCGTCCCCACAGGCCGCAAGCGCCAGCAGGACGATCGAGATGCTGATAATGGGCAGGAGAGCGTTCTTGAGCTTATTCATCATCCTCACCACCTCCGAGATGACGTTGTGTCAGGCTTCTTGTCATATAGACGACGGCGGGCGGAAATTTGTTCCCTTACCCTTTTGGGATCGCCGTTGCTAGGCGGGTTCCACGTGCGCGGGGGTAGGCTGGATGGGGGCGACGCGGTTGGGGAACGTTTCCGAGTAGACATCGCCGACGGGCGTCCATCTCTGGGTGTGGGCGGACTCGCGGGCGGCGAGACACATGGCTGCGCTGAGCAGGCCAGACGCGAGGTCGGTGCGGGACTCGTCGCGGCCGAGGCACACGTCCACGAAGTTTCGCGCGAGAGCCTCGTCACCGCCGAGGTGGCCGGACGTCGCTTTCACGTTGAACGAGTCGACCCGGTCGCGGTGGTGGTCGATGACGGTGACCGTTCCCTTGTACCAGTCGAACGACAGGGTCGCCTCGTAGCCGGTAATGGTGGCCCCCCGCGATGCGGCGGAACGGCGCGACAGGAAGTTTTGTACATAGCCCGCGTGTACTCCGTTTTCGTAGGCCACCAAGGCCGCTCCGGCATCCTGGAGCTTTATGCCGTCGCCGAACACGCAGAGGTGGTCGTCCATACCCACTCCGCCGTCGTCGCCGCGCCGGGCCACGCCCGCAGGACTTTCGAGGCAGGTGTCGGCAAGGTCGCAGGCGGAGCAGCGCAGGTCGTGGGGCATGTCTCCCCCGTAGGCCAACCGGTTCATCACGGCTGAGACGGCAGTTGGGAGGCCGAGCAGGGCGTTGAGGTAGTCGAAGTCGTGGGTGGCCTTCTGCAGCCACATGCCGCCCGTGACGTCGAAGTCGCGGTAGGTCTCCCGCGCGTAGTAGACCCCGCCGTAGGGGACGTAGTTGACCGCCTGCACCTGGTTCACGACGCCCAATCGGCCGCTCTCGGCTACCTCCATGACCTTCCGGAAGAGCGGCGTCACGCGCAGCGGGAAGGAGACGACCACCGACTTCTCGCGTCCCCGGTAGGCGTCGCGAAGGGCGACGATCTGCTCGTAGGAGATGGCGACGGGCTTTTCGAGGTACAGGGGCAGCCCGGTCGGTGCGGCGTTCACGGCAATCGGCGTGTGAATGTTGCACCGTGTGCCAATCATGAGGGCGTCGAGGTCGCCGGCGTGCCTGAGCATCTCGTCGGCGTCGGGGAAGAACGCCGAGTCGCGGTCCGGCAACTCCGCGTTGCGAAGTCGATAGCGCGCGCCGTCCCGGTCGGGGTCGGCCACGGCAGCGACTCGCAGGCCGCTATGGACGCGACGAAAGACTCCGAGCAGCGAGGCGGCCCGGCCCCCGAGTCCGATGACACCGAGATTCAGCTTCCGATCCAACCTTGATGCCTCCGTACTTGGCCGAGTCCGCCGGAATCGTGATGGGCGATGTCATGGTACGTCCGCGTCCGTGGCGGTGGCAACGCAAAGTTTGGTTTCTATATCGGTGTCTCTCGGTTGCCACCGGCGGTGCCAATGATGAAAATGGGGGGTGGCCTCGACGTCCTCGCGTGCCAGATGGCCGGGGCATGGATTCCCGCCTAAGGAGACCTTTGCGTAACCTCCAGATATGCGTTATCGCGGCGAATTTCACCCCCATCCTAACCTTCCCCCATCAAGGGGGAAGGGATTTTCAGGCTCCCGTCAGGGGTCTCCCTACGCGGGAATGACGGTTGGGGTGGTAGGACGGCTATTTTCAGAGGAATGAATTCTCATCCGGTTCGGTTACAAAGCGTTGAGTTCGGTACGGTCGTCGTGACGCCGTGGACGGAGTGGACGTTTGCGCGTCTGCGGGCGGCAGGGGGAGCGTTTGCTGACGTGGAGATGACGGCGGACGGCGACGTGGTCCGGCTGGTTACGGAGATGGTTGGCTCCTTGAAGGGCGTCCACATCCATGGGGAGGCGGATGTTCCACGTCTGTTGGGCGTGGACGAGCGACGGCTTAGGGGTGATCTGGCGCAGGCGACTGCGATGAGTGCTCTGCGTACCGGCGTCTCGATCATTCAGGCGGTTGAGGACGGGAGCACATTGACGGAGAGGTTGGGTGGAGAGAAGCGGGGAAGCGTTCAACTGTACTCAAACATCAACCGGGGGCTTTTTGCGACTTCACGCACGCCGGACGACTTCGCCAAGGCTGCAGAGCGGGCCGTGGGCGAGGGCTTCCGCGCGGTGAAGTGCGCGCCGTTCGACGAGGT
>JAPPDQ010000218.1:632-5186 GCA_028875495.1 Chloroflexota bacterium | reverse complement strand
CTACGCCAACTCCCACTCCCACACCCACACATACGCCCACTGTCGTGGTTCCTCCTCCGCCACCTCCGCCACCCCCGCCACCCCCGCCCCCGCCACCGCCGCCGCCTCCACCACCACCGACGGCCACTCATACGCCAACTGCCACTCATACTGCCACTAGCACGCCGACCTACACACCGACATCTACGGCCACGCGCACTTCTACGCCGACACCCACATTCACGCCTTCACCCACCGCGACGCCGACGCCCACGCCAACGGCGACAGCCACATTTACTTCTACGCCGACGCCCACAGCGACATTTATTCCTACTTACACCCCGACTCCTACACGGACATTTACACCGACACCCACTCGCACCCACACACCTACCGTGACGCCGACCTATACTTCCACGCCGACTCCGACTCCAACGCCGACCTACACGCCGACGCCGACCTATACCTCCACGGCGACGCATACTCCTTCGCCGACTCCCACTCTCACACGTACGAACACGCCCGTACCGACCTACACGCCTACGCCCTCACGGTCGCCCACGCCGACGCCTTCACCAACGCTCTCACCGACGCCGACCCGAACGGTTACGGGTACCCCTACGCTCACACCCATACCGACCTTCACGCCAACACCGTGGCCCACTCATTCACCCACTCCAACACCAACGCCAACATCCACGGCCACGGATGGTCTTTCATCCAGAGCCGACCCGGCTCTGCCGCCCACCGTCGCACCGACGGTTCTGCCTGAAGCCCCGAGCAGACCCCGAATCCCTATCATCGGGGACGCCACGGATCGCATACGCAGTACCTTGCCCGACATAGCTGCCACCCCGCGCCAGCGAATGACGCTGATTATCATTCTCATCCTGACGGGCGTGATAGTTGCCGGCGTTTTCCTCTATCTGGTCCTGAGGAGACGTTAGAGGCCCCGGATTTTACTCGGAGCCTCAGCCGCGTTGTCATTCGATCATTTCGACGAACCGGCCTCATTCGAGCAGAGGGCATAGCCAGACATCCGAAAGCACCGGGAGGGATTGTCAAGCTACCGTGAAGGTCTGATGAATTGAGACTGAATCGAGAGGGTTCTGAATTGACTTCGTCCTCCCTTCTTGCTACGCTAGCCGCCGCTTCAGTGCATAATTAAGAATCGGGAGAAGGAAGTTCATGGCATCAACCGAAGATCGCATCAGAAAGCTCTTGGCCGAGAACCTTGAAGTGGATGGAAAGCCTCTGCCTCAGCCGGTGGACTTTAGCATGGGCCTCACGGACGTCGGAGTTTCATCAATGGACGTCGTCGCCTTCGCGAAAGTAATCGCGCAGGAGTTCGATGTCGAGTTCACGCCCGAGATTTGCGCGGGGCTCGAGACCTTGAATGATTTGGTCAAGTGCCTCGAAGGGCAGATGTCTTGACCCCACGCTCCTTCGGAGCATCGACAACATATGTCTGCCTCTGTGGCCGTGTGCTGGTACAGTCCTTTCAAGATCGTTGACACGGCCACCGTCGTGCATGTTGACTTGACGGAGAACACCGCCCACGAAGCCGCTGCCTTAGCGTGGCTCAACGATTGCGAGCGGGAACGCGGACGGCATTTCGTGTACGACGGGCCACGTCGCCGGTTTGCTCTATGTCGTGCCGCCCTTCGCGCCATTCTCTGCAACCGGCTCGGCTGTGAGAACAAGCAGCTCGAGTTTAAGGCCGCTGAGTATGGCAAGCCGATGGCATTGGTGGATGGGATGCCCGTTTCCGTCAGCTTCAACGTCAGTCATAGCGGTGAGCATGGACTGATCGCGATTGCTCCTGAAGGACGGCTGGGTGTCGACGTGGAGGAGCGCGTTGCTCACCGCAACATGGACCTGCTCATAGACGGAGTGTTCGGCCCGTCGGAACAGGCGGAGCTCTCCTCGACTCGCGGCGGCGATAAGGTCCACCTGTTCTTCAGGCTCTGGACGATCAAGGAAGCGCTCATAAAGGCTCTCGGGACGGGCTTTGCGCTTGATCCCTCCACCTTCCAAGTTCCGGCTGAGATGTTCAGCGGTGAGATCAAATTCGCAATGAAGCTGCCACCGGTGCCGGAAGTCAACTGGCAGGTGGACGACCTCGGAAACGAGCGTTTCGCCGCAGCCATCGCCCAGGAAGACGGCAGTGGGGCTTGTAAGGAATCAAGGGCAGCCTGATGGCGAACTCGCAGGCCGTGTGGAAGGTGCCGGAGCCGCTGTCCACGGTGGACGTTCGCGTGGACGAGGACACCGTAATCACCCTGCGGCGTCACGGGAATCCTGATGGCCCACGGCTCGTCTTGACCCACGGCAACGGTCTCGCGATTGATCTCTACTACCCCTTTTGGTCGCTTCTGGCCGACGATTTCGACCTCATTGTCTATGACCTCAGAAATCACGGCTGGAACACTGTCAGCACACTCGAAAACCACAACATTCCAACGCTCGTCAGCGACCATGATCTCATAATGGAAGCCATTGACCGTAACTTCGGAAAGAAGCCCAAAATCGGTGTCTTCCATTCCGTATCGGGCCTAATCTCGCTGTTGTCTCAGACAAAGGGCAGCGGTTTTGAAGCGCGCATCCTCTTCGATCCTCCTCTCTGCAAACCCGGCCGCAACTATTTCGATTTCGAAGAGGCGACCGCTCTTCTTGTCGAGATGACGCGACGACGCACACACCGTTTCAGGACGAGGGAATCCTTCTCGCAGGTTCTCGGCTTTCTGCCTCACTTCAAGCGCGTGGTGCCGGGTGTCTACGATCTTTTTGCGAAGACGACACTCCGAGAGTCCCCTGCTGAAAAGGGCTATGAGCTTTGCTGTCCTCCTGAATATGAGGCCCAGATGATTGATTACGCGGGCATCTATGCCGTACTCATCGACTTCGGCACGATGACGTGTCCGACGAAAGTCATCGGCGCCGACCCCACCCTGCAATACTCGTATCTCCCAACCCTCGATCTCAGCGACATCATGGCCGTCGACTACGATTTCCTGCCCGAGGCAACTCACTTTCTTCAGCTGGAAGAACCGGAGCAATGCGTTGACGCAATGCGCGAATTCATCGAGCTGAATCTAGCCATTTGAAGTAAGAGCCAAATGGCCCTCAGCTGTTCGTCGGAGTTTTGGGAGAGGGCGGGGCAGCGTCCCAAGGAGTGACGATCAGCCGTTTACGCGCACCGTGACGATGTCCATGCCCTGGTACTTCTGGTGCCGGACCGAAGATGCGTAGTGGCGCAGCAGCCGGAACGATATCTCCCTCTCATCCTCGGCTTCCGCCTGTTCGTCCAGATAGGCAAGGCGGTCTTCCAGATTCTCATCCTCGAAAGCCGTCACGAATTCCAACTCTACCGACTGTCCCTCCGGGCGTGCAGTGACGACTAAACGCGGAACTTTTTCGTCCGGTTGTTCGTTGTCCGGCTGAAGCAAGCTCGACAGCGTCTCCTCACCTGCCGATCTCAGTCTGTCCGTCGAGGCGGAGTCCCACCCCATCTTTCCGGCAAGCTCCTGAAGGAATGCGTCGATTTGTGGAAGATTCGAGGTGTCCAAGGAGGTCTCCAATCGTTTGCCCCTCGGTCCGGTGAGCTCCAGAAACGTGGTGAGCGCAATCGCTGTCGCGGCGCCTATGGTTATGCCGTTGCCGAGCAGTGTCCCCCAGGGACTGCCCAGCAGGTCCTCCAGGACGTTGTGGTTCTCCATCCCGAGGCCGATGGAGAACGCCAGTCCCGCCACAATGGCCTTTTGAGGGTTGAGGCCCGCCCGCGAGAGGGTCTGTATCCCTTCCAGGAAGAGCATGGCCACCGCGACCAGCAGGAACCCTCCCATGACGGGGCTGGGAATTATCAGCAGCACTCCCGTCACCTTGGGAAACATCGCAAGTACGAGGAGGATCGCCCCCATGGCGTAGCCGACGCTGCGCGCAGCCACCCCGGTCAGGTGGATGAGCGAGACCGAGAGGGAAGAATAGGAGGTCGTGGGTGGCGTTCCGGCAACGCCCGACAGCAGAACGCCGATGCCTGTCGCATACATGGAGCCTTGAATCAGGCGGAAGTCGGTCGCGCGGGGCTTGCGCCTCGCCACCTGCTGCACGACCACACCGTCCCCGATGCTCTTGATGGCCTGCACCAGGGTCACGATCAGGAACATGGGAAGCAGCGCCCAGAAACCGACGGTTGGCGTGACGTCCAGTCCCGGGAACTCAAGCTCTGGAATCCCGACCCATGACTTCTCGGCCAGGCTCGCAAGGTCGTACAGGCCAAACGGGACGGCGGCCACGCATCCGGCGACGATTCCGATGAGCAGCGACAGCGGCCGCCAGATGCCCGGACCGCGCAGGACCAGCAGCGTGGATACGATCAGCGTCACTGCGGCCACGATCGGGCCGGCAACGGTAGATGTTCCCTCAGGCACTTCGCTCAGACGGTCGAAGCAGATGGGAAGAATCAGCGCCGCTATCAGCATGAGCACCGAGCCGGAAACGACGGGAGTAATGATGCGGCGCAGAAGCGGAAGCCACGTCACTACGGCCCGATCGAACAGCGACGAGAGGACGATG
>JAPPDQ010000218.1:0-622 GCA_028875495.1 Chloroflexota bacterium | reverse complement strand
TAATGAGAATGTGTCCCCCGCCCAGCCGTCCGATCTTGGCCGCCTGTAGCGTGATGACGATCCCAACGATGATCAGGGCCGCGAAGACCGACCACGTGAGGTACGATTCGCCCTGACCGGTGGCCAAGACGGTGATGGCTACGATCAGCACCGTAGGCGCAATCACCAGGGTGATGCCCTGTGCCCCGACTCCCAGGGCAACAAGCGGAGAGCACCGCTCGTCCGGTTCGTAGCGAATGGTCTTATTCAAACGAGGCGATGCCAAAGCGATCTCCGATATGGACTGCGGACGCCTGCCGGAGTGTATCACCATACTACCACCCTGTGCGGTTGCTCAGGCCCCGCAATAGGTGTCTCCGATTCCGTTCGGCCTGAGCCTGTCGAAGGCCCTCTTCGCGGTTTGACACGTTCACTGCGAACGGACTTTGGAAAGTCCCCGGCGGATGCCTGCGTGGTTGACTGGCAGTAGTGCTGTTGCTACACTCCATCGGTCGTTTCAAGCAGTGCGTGACGCGCTCAGCAGCGTGTAGATGAGGAGCAACAATGGGCGAGGTAGACCTTCACTTCAAGTCGTCGGTGCCGACCTTCGATGCGTGCGTCGCGCTGGGCAGGCGGTTCGACC
>JAPPDQ010000244.1 GCA_028875495.1 Chloroflexota bacterium | reverse complement strand
GCCCAGCGGGTGGTGATCGCCGGGCTGGGGCAGGTCGGCCACCGCCTCGGTGAGAGCCCCACTATAGCACAAAAGTATCGAAAACGACGGAAGTCGTAGTATCCCTTCCTGTTCCGCAGCGGATGCCGTCGAACATAGCCTTCTACGCGAACCGCTTGACCAGGAACTTCTCGGCCCGCGGCCTCGACGCATAGCCGTACTTGTCGACGAGGTGATAGATGACAGCCTTGACGGCGTGGTTGTACCGGTCCTCCGGCACGCGGCCCACGATATTCCCCTCTCGGTCGGTCTTCCAGCGGTACGGCCGCGTCTGACCGTCGAACGGATTGGGCGTGACTCCCAGTTCCGACAAAATGCCCTTGCAGTGTCTGCCGATCAACAGCTTCGGCCCCCTGTCGCCCGCCGGGACCTTGAAGAACGACCTCAGCCGCTGCGTTCCGTCGTTGATGGGCACGCGGTTCGCGGAGAGGGACACGCCTCCCTCCTCCAGCCATGCCTCGGCCGGAGCGGGCATCGAGTGGTGCTGGTACCCCGCCACGTCGATCACGCCGCCCTCGACGTCCGGCCACCACGGACGCGACTGCGCCATCGCGATTATCTCCTCGGTCACGAGTCCCCGCTCGTATATCTCGTCGACCACGACCTCACGCCCGTCGATATGCTGGAGCGCCTCGACCGCGTACGCCCCCGCGTAGCCGGGATCGACTGCCAGCCGCACGGGTAGCCCCGGAACATACTCAACCTCCCGCACGTGTACTTCCGGCCGCACCTCCGGCACCACCAGGCCCTTCGGCGGCACGGGCTGGCCCGCTATGCGCTCCATGAAGAAATCGTCGGTCGAATCGGTCTTGAGCGCGGCGAGTTCGGGGTCCTCCCTTCCGCCCGGATAGAGCGTGCGATTCGTCCACGACGGCAGCGAGTAGCTCTGCCGGTCGGCGCCGCCCTGCCGCCACGCCTTGAAGAGCTGGGGGTACCAGCCGACGCTCGACTCGAACGTGCCGGCAAGGAAGAGCCAGCCTTTCCTCGCCGTCACTCGACCGCGCATCCGGCTGAACACCGTCGCGTCTAGCTGGCTCGCCTCGCACCCGATGATCCCGTCCGGCGCCTCCTTCGACAGCGTGCGGGGATCGACCGCGCTCTTCGTCTCAATCCTCGTCCCGTCCTTGAGCACGATCCGGCCCGGATTGACGCGCTTGGTGGATTTCGCAAGCATATCCAGCGCCCCGAACCACTCCTCGAGGTACCGGAACTCCCGCTCCGTCTCGCCGTAGGTCGCCCCCACGAGCCAGTAGAGCAGGGGACGCTCAGGTCGAGCGCCGTCACCCGATCTCGGCTCACGTGCCGGCCTTCCCCCCGATCGGACTTCCGTAAACTCAAAATACTTCCGCATCAGGAACAGCGCCGCGACGACCGACTTCCCCGCCTGCTCGCCTCCGGCCACCAGGACGAACCGCTTGTCGGACATGAGTATCCTGGCCTGCTCCGGTGTTGGGAGCACGCCCGTCTCCTTGTGCAAATCGTCCAACCAAGCCAGCATTGCCGCTCCGACCCCGCCGAAAAGAAAGGGAATTATGTCGCTGTTTACCCAAACTTATGTACTATTCTGTCTCAATTTCCAAGCTAATTACAACTGCTTAGTATCCTCCGTCCTGTTTGCACTCCGTTACGTCGGCTTGAACTTTAGCAAGCCAAGCCCGACTTCCTGCTGGATTCCCTCGGTTGGCCTGTATCTCCTCTCTGTGTGCTTCGTCGAACATGGTCAGCATCTCGTCATATGTCTTGAAAGCATCCGTGTGTGGGTTATTGTTTCTGATGAAGGTCGCCAAGCAGAAAGCAAGTTCACGGTAGAGCCGCGACATTTGCAGTTCGTTCACTAGCGGCACATCGGGAGTCGCAGTAGGCCGAACTCGCGTAGGTGTCGGGTCATACTGAGCCCAATAAGCGCCGGGTGTCGAAAGCGCAGGGTGCGGAGTCGATATCGGCATCATCGGATTGCCAATCGACTCTGATTCAGTTGTACTGCAACCAATCAGCACGACGATGATTGGAAGCAGGAAGACGGTACGTGACAGTGACATGGGAACCTCCCGGCGGCCTTGATGCTGCTCACTGTCACGAAAGAGCGTCAATCGCGGATTGCGTTACAGCCACCGGGAGGCACGTAAGCATGAACAGCATACGTAGAACCACAACATGCACAGATTGCAGGTAGTGATTTCAATCCGCCCGGCGACTGCTTCGTGGAAACAGCCGCATCCGGCTCTTTCGTGACGCGGGTGAGCCTAGCAGGTCGTATGTTTTGTGTCAACGGCTGTTGACGCTCTCAATCCTTCGTGGTAGTGTGCGGCCACACTGTCACAACCCGTAAGGGCAGAAAGGAAGAGCGAAATGACCGAACCTAAGTATTGGCACCGTGCTGGGACACTTGAACTTGATGACGTGGGTATTCAGAATTTTGAGGGAGGCAACAAAGGTCTGACTCTGTTTTTTCGCGAAACAGGAAAAACTCTCCCGCTCTTGGCAATCTCCCTAGATCAGCAACAAGCTGCTGAACTCGCTGATTCAATTTATCGTCGACTGGACGAGCTTCGGTCGTCATAATTTCCTCCACTTAGTCTGCTATTAGGTCGTTGTACTTCAGGCGTTTCTTGTCCATTCCTCGGACGAGCATCTTGATCTGCTCCAGCGTGTCATAGGGTCGCGCATTGCGCCTACCCTCAAACTCTGCGACGTACCGATGAAGGTGCTTGTCGCTCATGTGATGGTACGTTCCGATGATTCCGCGCTTGAACAGCGACCATTCCGATTCGATACTGTTCGTCGATGCGTTGCCGCTCACGTACTCTTTCGCGGAATGTCTAACAACCTCTCTATCCTCAACGTTCCTGTACGCCGCCGCCTCGTCCGTGTAGACCTTTGTGCCGTATGAGATGTGGTCCGCGATGAAGGGGTCGACGTGCTGTGCGTCTACATGGTTCAATACCTCCATTCGTACTTTGTTGGTGTCTCTATCCTTCGCTCCGATTACCGGGGTCTTACCGACGGCTCCTCGGCCAGCATTCAGTCGTTTGTAGGCGTGCTTGTTGCGCTCCAAGCCTCCGATGTAAGTCTCATCGACTTCAACGCCCATTGAGCCGTTCAGAGGTTCTAGGTGGTAAATCTCCCACGCAAGCCGGATTCGATGTCCCAAGTACCAAGCCGTCTTTTGCGTCACGCCCAGGTCTCTACCGAGCTTCATGCTGCTAACGCCCTTGAGGTTCGTCGAAAGCAGGAAGGCTGCGAGGCCCCACTTGCTGAGCGGAATGCGCGATCCGTGCATCACCGTGTACGTCTTGACGGAGAAATCGAATCGACAACCCCTACATCGGAATGGCTGTGGCTTGCGCGTCGGTCTGACTTGGACTGACAAATCGCCGCATTCAGGACAGGCGATATCAGTCGGCCAACGAGCATCGACGAATAGCCGTTCAACCTCTTCCTCGTTCGAGAAGTAGTTGACGGCTTCCATCAGGCTCATGCCCTTGCGCCAATGGAGGCCGGGCGCGTTGAAAGCCATAGCTAAATCTCCCTTCTGTTAGAATGCCGAATGTCGGTCAGAACCGCTGGCGTCCCTTGTGGGGTTGACCTGAGCCCTACCCAATTCAGGTAGGAGGAAAATGCGGTTCTGACCGACTGAACGGAAAAGGAAAAGACGCCGCAGTAAACGGCGTCTAATCTCAGCTCGACTAGACTATTTTATGAGGCGGATGGGTAATTAGCTACACAATTCCCAAAAGAAAAGCGCCCGCCCCAACCATATGGGGCGGGCGCTCTCGGCGCCTTTCTCTATGTTTATTCCAGTCTACGCCGCATCGCCAATCAGGTCAAAACGGGGACAAGGAGTGAGACGGTTTGAGAAAAATGAGACAGTTTGAGAGGCCTTCCGATCTCCCCTTTTTGTCGGCTTCTCAAAGTGTCTCATGGCTCTGGGCGTGGTGGGCATGGGAGCGGAGCTCGCGGATATTCGCAGAATGAGACGGTTTGAGAAATTTTTCCCAGCCCGAATTTTTTCGCCTGTTTGTCTCAAAGTGTCTCACGCGGTTTCGCGCGTGGGGACGGATGGTGTTCCCGGCGCATTGCCTCTCCATCCTTCCAGCCTACGTCCGCGTCGCCAGTTGGGTCAAAAGCGGGATTAGGGGCGGGGCCAAACTCAGCCAAAGCTTAGTTCCCTCTTTTCTTAGTTCGCGAGCTTCAGTTCGGCGACCGCTGTCTCTGCCAGTACTGTATCGGATGGCACGAGAACGGTCGACTGGCTCCCTGGCAACACTGCGGGTTGGAGATAGTGGAAGAGAAAGGCCGTTTTCTGGAACGATCGGTCCGCACGTTCTCGGTCGGCACTCGGAAGTGCCCGGTACGCCGAGAGGTCCGAGCCCGTCAGGACATCCTCTATCGACGGCAGGTCAAGTTCGGGTTGCGTCTTCAATAGGAACAGTTCGTACATCGAGAGGAAGATCGCTACGTTCTCGATGCTGTCGGCGCCCGTATCGGTTATCGACGCTTCAACCTGCTCTCTGAGGTGTGGCCCCAGTCCTTCCAGACGGACAAGGGCGGTCGGAACCAGAACGGCCTCCAATGTCGGCCACATTGATATGGGCAGTGTTCCAGGCCCTTCGAGGTCGATCGCTTCGTCCGGCTCGCCTGCAGTCAGACTCGGCGGCGGGGGCGCCATTACGTCGACGAGTTCCTGCATCGCCAGGATGCGCTGCGCGGTGTTCGTGTGCGCATTCAGTACGTGGACGTAGTAGGAACCAAGCAAACGCCCATACGCGACGGGCGGAGCAAGGTCGATGCCCTCAAAGCGTTTCGCCCGCTCTTCGCCGACCAACTCGGAGAGAGGTACCAAATCATCGCCCCACTGCCCCATCTTCTCCTCCACGATGAAGGGAATCAGGTCGGGTGATACCCCCACAAACAGGTAGAATCCAAGTGCATCTTGGTAAGCTCCCGGTAACGCCCGGTACCGTGCCAATGTAGCACCGGACAAGAGACTCTCGGTATCAACTGCCGTAGGTGCAGGACTGCCCTGGGAGGGCGACTGCACCACAGGGACAGCGTCGCTTGACTGGGAAGGCGGAATTTCGGTCTCCCCGACACCGCAGGCACCCAGGATGAACTGAGACAGAAGTAAACCGATGCCGACGGGTATCGTAGCTAC
>JAPPDQ010000362.1 GCA_028875495.1 Chloroflexota bacterium | reverse complement strand
GTGGACATGGCGAGACGGAGGTACACGCCCAAGCTGCAGGCGCAGTTGGTGCTGGAGGTGCTTACGGGTGACAGGAAGCGGGGACAGATCGCCAAGGCGTACGGAGTGCACCCGAACTCGGTGGAGCTGTGTAACCGGCGCTTCGTCGAGCGGGGGCCGGAGATCTTCGCCGAGGAAAAGACGGTCAAGGAATGCGACCGCTCGACACTCGCGTACGTCCGCGAACCGGCGTACAACGGCGTCGCGGAGCGCTTCATCCAGACGCTCAAGGAGGAGTGCATCCATCTGCGCGACTTCGAAACCCTCGAAGAGGACGGAGCCGTGATCGGGGCCTTCATCGAGCGTTACAACAACGGCTGGGTTCACCAGCGGCCCGGGTACATGACCCCGGCCCCTGCTCGCGAGCAGCTCAGCCGAAAGGCGGTCTGATGCTTGGGTCGTCCACTTGTCCAGAAACCGGAACCGGTACACTTACCCGAAGGGCGTACCCTTCGGCTGCGCTACGCGCTCCGCCGCCACGGTCGGCGTAAGAGCCAAGTGAGTTCAAGCGGGCACAGGGCATTTCGAGCAGCAAGGAGAAACAATGACCAGGCATGGGCCGGGACGAAGGGTCTTCGACCCGCAAGGGAACCGGAGCCCTTTCGAACGCTTCGTTCTGAGCAATCCAACCGCCAAGCGCAGCAGCCTCACAGAGCTAGTTGTTGAGGCTAGGAATCGGGGAATGTCGCCAACCATCGACGATATCTGGTCGATCACGACGCGGATGCGCTGGTTCCACCGGCGCATGCACGGGCCGGGCGGCAGGATATGGCCGAAGATACTCTCTAACTTTGTGACCGCGTATGCGAGCCAGTCGGCGGTCACTTCGATGTTGGATCCGCAAGCTCTCTTGGGCACGCCTATACTGGCCCTTGCCGAGCAGACGCGTTCCAAGGCAGTCGCGCTATGTCGTAGCAAGGAATTGCTTGAGGCCATCCAAGCCTTGGATCATCAGGACAGAGTGAACTGGCTCTCCGGAGGCTTGAATGAGCATCCGCTAGTAATTGAAGAGAAATTCGATCTCATCGTGGGTTTTCCACCGATCGATGCGACATCTGTCCACCAAAGATTCGAAGGCGTTTCACGCCCTGTGCGCGACAGCCGAGGTCACCTCCTGATGCTCCGTTCGTGTAGCGCACTGTCCGACCATGGAATCGGCATATTTATCGTCTCACCGAGATTCCTATTCAGTCGAGGAAAACACGGTGCGCGGAAGAGGTTGCCAGACTTTGGACTGAGTCTCGCAGCTTATCTCTCTTTTCCTCCCCGCCCCTGGGCTCTCGATCATAGGGCAGGCCTAGCGTTTATCCGCAAGGGGATATCTGACCGCATCTTCGCCGGGATTCTGTCGGACGACCAAGACCGTAACCACACTTTGTTGCACAACCTACTCTCACGGACTGATGCGGGGAGCGTTTCAGCCGGGCGGCTTGTGGCAAGTAGCGACTTCGTGAGCCCCGAGAAGCTCTCTTCCGAGGAACGAATTGGTCGCCTCGCTGCCAAACTCGGCATGGAACCCCAACGTCTCGGCGACGTCGCCCGGGAGATCAAACCCCTCGGACGTGGTGGCCCCTCCGGCGTCGAAGAGCGACCGGACGCAATCTACCTACCTCTGATTCCTTCGGTAGCTGCCGTGACCGAAGCAGGGCAGCTCCAGGCAAAAGCTCGCGATTGGATGCAGGTTGTTCTCAACGAGGACATAGCAGATCCGCGTTACGTTGCGAGTTTCCTCAATTCCGCTGCTGGACGAATGATACGCGAGGCCGGAATCGTAGCACACGGCACGTTACGGAGGCTTCCTCCTCGCGGAGTGCCCGATCTCGTGCTCTTCCTTCCCGATAAGACGACTCAACTCCGCGTAATCGAGACTGATTCCAGAGCAGCTTCATTGATGAGCGAACTCCGTGAGCTCCGTGAACAACTGTGGCAACGCCCTCTCGCAGAAGCCCGCGTGCGCGACCGCATCGAAGGAGTCAACCGCGACGAGAGCTTTCCTGGTTGGCTTGACGCGCTACCGTTCCCGCTCGCATCCATTCTTTGGGCCTATCATGCCGCCAAGGGCGATGATCGCGCGCAATACGAGCGTCTTGACCACTTCTTCGAAGCTCTGTCAGCTTTCCTCGCAACGCTGGCTCTGAGCGCATGTTGGTCGAACAAGGCCCTGCTTGAACGTGAATGGCCATCAATCCGCGACGCGCTCGAACACCATTCCTTGTCGCTCCAGAGAGCAAGCATGGGTACTTGGATCACCATAGCTGAACGTCTCTCCAAACGAGTCCGCCAGATGCTCGGAGGTGATGAATCCAACGAGTGCCTTCGGGCGTTTCGTACTGAGGATCGCGCCGTACTCGCTGCCTTGCTTGGCAAGGGTTTGGTGAGCACCCTCAAGAGAGCTAACGCCAGCCGGAATCTCTGGCGTGGCCACGGAGGCATCGTTAGTGCGAGTAAGGCTTACCAACTAAGAGTAACACTGTTCGACTATCTGAACGAGGTCCGAGAGTGCTTCGGAACTGCATGGACTCGATACCAGCTGATCCGCGCCCGGGAGATGAGAATGCTCGATGACGGGGCTTATGAGATTCGTGTTGAGAGCGTCATGGGGAGAAGCTATCCGTTCCCGTCCAACATGGTCGTCTTAGAAGAACCTTTGAAGTACGGCCAACTTTATTTTCTCGGCGAAACAGAGCGTCGTGCGTTGCCACTATTACCCTTCGTGACCCTCCAATCGACTCCAGACGATACTCACAACGCCTGCTATTTCTTCAATCGCGCCCATGGGACAGAGATTCGCCTTGTGTCCTACCATTTCGAAACTGAGCCCGCCTTGGAGGGCGAGTTCTCGGACATGAAGAAGATCCTCGATGAGCTGTCCTTCATATGAGTAGCGCCGGGAGTTGGCAATGCCACCACTGTAGGAGCATCCGCTGAGTATAGGCCCGCCTGCGTGGCCGCGAGTGTTTGCTCGAAGCCGGGGAAGTTCTTGCTAGTCCTCGGAAGATTCCAGATCGCCAAAGTGAACGGCGGCAATTGGCGGAAGAACAATTCGACGATTTGTGAGGATGGTCAATACGATTGTCACACAGAGCTTGACCGTATCATTCGCCAATCTGTGTATCTGTTGCCTATCCAATACCAGAGTACCATGGAAAAGGCCGCTACGCCTTTCGTAAAGGTCGTCCCAGCGGGCTCTGTAGTGCTGGAGCCCGTTCTCTTTCAGCAAACGAAAGACACCCTGCCGCAGGCTGATTCGATGCATGCGCTGCGAAGCCAGAGCGACAGCTATTTCACCAAGCTCGTCATCGTCCTCCGCGTGAAGATTCGAGATCATATCGGTGAACCACTTCCGCTGTCTGTCGCTCCATTTCTCATCCCGTATCAGGCCCTCCACTGCCGCGATTGCGAGCACGATCTTGGCCCGACTGTCGTCGGCAATCATCGCAAGGTTGAGGAGCCTGAGGGAGTTGACCAGCAGAGCAGGATACTGGGCCACATCGAATGATGCCGAGTTGTCCGCGAGCTGCTCTAAAGCCTCTATCAACTGTCCTGGGTCGCTGGTAACCGACAACGAGGCATTCGCGTGCACGAACCACGACTTGCCATCATCTGGCAGCACCAGGATGCCATGGACCTCTGGAGGAACCCTGAAGTCGTGTTCGAAACCCATGCTTCGTAGTGCTTGTTCGTTGAACCGTCCGAGCGTTGTATCTCGGCCTGCGTCTAATCCCAAGTGCGAACAGAGCCCCGCAATGGTGGCGAGTAGCCGCAACCGCTCTCCAAAATGACGCGCCTCCGATTCCGACGAGAATCCACGGGCTTCTAACACAAGCCAATCGGTCTTTGAAATTGGTCCTGAACGCGACTTGATCGATATCGGGCGACCAAGCGTCCTCGCGGTCAAACAACTCGCATCCGCATTGAGTCGCTTGCCGACCTGCACTTGCACCCGCACTAGGTAGGAATCGGCTTCTGGTGTGGCGAAATCTGCTGCCATCGTTCACCCCACCCCCTCATACGCCACCTCAAACACCACTCCCCCCAGCCACTGCTTGAAGTCCGGGTTGTCCATGAACTGGCGGAACAGCTCCGTGTCGTCCTTCATGATGCCCATCATCACCCGGCCGAGCGCGCGGTCGTGCTCGATCCGAGCGTTCTCGCGGTCCGAGTTCTCCCGAGCGTTCCTGAACGCCGTGTCCTCCGCCACCATGGCGGGGATCGTTTCCGTGATCATCTTGTGGACCCGGTCGGCGTCCTGCCAGTTGATCCCGCCGAACAGTTCGTTGAACTCCGCGATGATCACCGACAGGCGGTCGATCTCGATCTCGCGCATGCCCCCGGGCTCGCCGGTCGGGACGGGGCCGATCTTCGCATCGTCGTCCACCAGGATGATCTGCTGCATCGCACGCTTCTCAACCCGGTAGCTGTCCATGTCGATGGTCTCGAGGATGCCCTTCGACAAATCATCCTCCACCGGCGACGGCAACTTGGGGATGAGGAAGTTTAGGAAGATCGAGCGCTCCTCCCAGCCCTGGTTGTTGTAGGGGAGGATCGAGGAGAGGAAGGCGTAGGTGCGCGCGAACGCCTTGGCTCCGCTCTTGAACGCAACCTGCTCGTCCTCGCTCAGTTCGCTTATGTAGGCCTCCACGCACCGGTCGAGGATGGGGTCGAGCTGGTCGCGCTCCACGCCGTCCAGGTATCGCTTCACGAACTCCCTGACCTGGTCGGGCGAGTACACCTGCGCGCCGTCCAGATCGCTCTGGAGGTCGTGGAGCTTGTTGGGGTCGGTCTCCTCGGCCAGGATCGTGGTGCGGTAGTAGCTTGAGAACGCCTTGGCGATGGCGTCCGTGTCGTTCAGGAAATCCAGCACGAAGACATCGTGCTTCTTCGGATGTGCCCGGTTGAGCCGCGACAGAGTCTGAACCGCCTTGATCCCCGAGAGGGTCTTGTCGACGTACATGGCATGAAGGAGGGGTTCGTCGTAGCCGGTCTGGAACTCTACACGAGAGCCCTTCATCACCGGATGGGCTATGACGGGAGGCCTCACTCCTCGAGTTCCTCGGCAACGAGAGTCCACACGCGTTTGAGAGGAAGGTCTGCCTGTATTTCTGCCGGAAGGCGCTCGTAGTGTCGATAGATGGCCTCGACAAGGTCACGGCTATCCCACAAC
>JAPPDQ010000352.1 GCA_028875495.1 Chloroflexota bacterium | reverse complement strand
GTCTGGGCTAAGATCATCCTGCAGGTGAACGGCAGCACGATGGAGATCGACTCGCGCCCCAGTGACGCGATAGCCCTCGCCGTCCGCGCCGAGGCCCCCATCTACGCCGTCGACGAGGTCGTCAACAAGGCGGGCGTCGAGATGGACGAAGAGACCGGCAAGGCCATCATCCCCACGGGGCAGACGATGGACGAGCCGCGCCCCCTGCGGGAAGAGGAACTGCGAAGCCTCTCAGCATTCACCGACTTTATCGAGACCCTGAATCTCGACGATCTCGGCCGGGAAGAAAAACCCCCCTCCACCACCAAGTAGACACCCCGGCTCGCGTTACGCGAGCGATTCCCTGGGGAGCGCCCTCAGACCTTCGAGTACTTCGCCTTCGCTATTCGTGTGCCGTCGGACAGTTCTTCCGTCGTGAAATCAGCGAACAGCAGCGGGGCTTCTTCCTTGAGAATGTCGAGGACCATAAGCGCGACTTTGCGTATCTCCCAGTCCGCGAAGGCCGCGCCCCGCATCTCGATGAAGTGACGCCATGCGCGTACGTTGGCCGTTACGAATATCTTGGTCTCGGTCGCGTTGGGCAGCACAGCGCGGGCGGCCTGCCGAACGGCCTTGCGCCGGTCGGTCTGCGCCTCGAACTCGTCCTGTGGCAGGGCCTTATAAAGCTCCGAGACGAGGTTCCGGTACGTTTTCTGAGCGTCGTCTATGGCGTTCTCCAGAATGCCTCGCGCCTTCTCGGTTCCGGGCCTGTCCTCGGCCAGAGCGGGGGGGATGACGAAGTCCGCCTCGCTCTCGTTGACGAACCGCTGGGAACGCTGGCTGTATGCGAACCCGGCGCGGTGTCTCACCAGTTCGTGCGTGAAGGCGCGTGACACCCCCGTCATCATAAAGCCATAGTTCACGTGCTCGAAGACGCTGCCGTCTCCCTTCGACAGGAGGTTGTTGATGAACTCCTCGATGTCGCGGCGGCCTTTGCCGTAGCTCATGTAGCAGACCCGGGCCGAAATCTCGACAACCGCGGCCGATTCATCGTCACCCGCCCGGATGCTCTCCGGCACCGGCGGTACTCCCTCTTGCTCAAGAAACGCCGAGACCGCTTCCCAGTTTACCTCTGTGCGGGAGACCAGTCTCACCGTCGGCTCGGTTATAAACGCCATGCGCTGCCTCTGCCAAAATTGCTGGGTCGATAGATTATCATACCCGGCGACCAGGCTCTCGAATCATCAGCCTCCGCTTAGCACTGATTCGGTGTCGTATACTGCGTTTTGGCCGGGAGACTACAGTCGCGCGCCGCAAGGACGGCTTTTCACGAAGAATGCGGGACACGGATGGGGGTACGGTGGAAGACCTCATAGCTCAGTGGCGAGCATACTTACTTCGCCACGAGGCAGTTCATACGCTTGACGTAGAAGAGATTGAGAGCCGCCTGCGTGATGAGGCTGTTTCTCTCGATGATGCGGGACTTGCAGACGCCGAGGCCTTCCTCATAGCCCTCAGGCGGGTCGGAGAAACTGACGCCGTCTCTCGTGAGTTTGCGCTTGAGCACTTCGGGAGGCTATGGGAACGGCCCGAGTCGGCGCACGAAGGCATTGATCAGGTCGTTCGGTTCGAGCGGACTGAGTTTGCCGTCGTCATTGGCCTCGCTGTAGCGGCGGCTTTGGCGGTAAAGGCGCCCGAGGCGTTCGGCTTACGACTGGGTGAAGACAGCGATCTGTACTCCCGAAACCTCAGTCTGTTCGTGCTGCCGATGCTCGTAGGCTACTTTGTGTGGAAGCGGGGTCTGAGCGGGCGGGCTTCCCTCTGGCTCGTTCTGCCATTCGTCGCGGCGGCGGTCTTCGCCAACATCTTCCCGTTCGATCGTGACGCGCATACAGAACTGCTCACTGCGCTCCACCTGCCCTTCGCCCTGTGGCTGGTCGTTGGGTTCGCCTATGTCGGCGGACGGTGGCGGTCCGTCAAGCGGCGAACGGACTTCGTGCGGTTCTCCGGCGAGCTTTTCATCTACTACGTGCTCATAGCGCTCGGCGGCGGCGTATTCTCGCTGCTCACGTGGGGAATGTTTGAGGCAATCGACCTTGATATCGGGGACTTCATAGCCGAATGGGTGCTACCTTGCGGCGCGATGGGAGCCGTGCTCGTGGGCGCTTGGCTGGTGGAAGCTCGGCAAGGCGTCGCGCAAAACATCGCGCCGATGCTCTCCCGCATATTCACGCCGTTGTTCGCCGTGATGCTGCCCATCTTCCTGGCGGCGATGGTCGTGACGGGCGAGTGGGTCGACATGGACCGAGACATGCTCATCGGCTTTGACATCATGCTGGCCCTGGTGCTGGGGCTGCTGCTCTTCTCCGTCTCGGCAAGGGACTCACGGGAGCGCCCCGGCGTCTTCGACGCGCTCCAGCTGCTACTGGTGGCAGCCGCCATTACTGCCGACCTCATGGCGCTCTCCGCGATTGTGGGACGCATCTCCGAGTTCGGCATCACCCCCAACCGTACTGCAGCCCTCGGCGGAAACATCGTGCTACTCGCCAACTTGGCGTGGTCGGCGTGGCTCTACCTGCAATTTTTGAGAGCCAGGGGCGAGTTTTCAGCTCTTGTGCGCTGGCAGGTCAACTACCTGCCCGTGTACGCCGTGTGGGCGGCTGTTGTCGTCGTTGTCTTTCCGCCGCTGTTCGGGTACGCGTAGAGAGACTCTTGCTACCCTAGCGTCACTTATCGAGGCACCGGAGGAACGTAGGTGTATCGACATGGACGGTCTTCGTTGCCGCTGAGACCTCCGCGCTTCCGTCGTGCGCCACCAGAAGTTCCACGGCCTAGACATCGTCACCGTTCAGGTCGAGGGCAGTGCCTGACTCGACCCTTGCGCGGCTCGACAATCCAAAGCTCTGGGTTCTCTATGTGGAGGAAGTCCAAGATTCGGAGTGCTCAGCCACTATTCGTCTCAAGAACTTCCATCGCGCCCGCCCGCACTTGACGACCGAACGCCGCGTCTATAAGGTCGAGGCGCCGGGCGTGCTAGACGGCAAAGGGAAGCGAGACCGGAGCATCTATGATGCACGACACGAGCGAGGACAACGGCGGTGACCGTCCGTACCGCGTGGGGCTGATTGGCACCGGCATCATGGGGACGAACCACGCCATCGGCTACATGCTCAATCCCCGCACTGAACTCGTCGCCGTCGCGGACTCCGATCCGATAAACCTCGAACGGTTCTCCAAGCGGTTCGGGGTCACGTCCACCTACTCGTCCTACGAGGAGATGTTCTCGCGTGAGAGTCTCGACATCGCCGCGCCCATTCTTCCCGCGAGGCCGAACCCCGATGCAGTGATCGCGGCGGCGCGTGCGGGCATCCCCGCCATCTTCTGCGAGAAGCCGATCTGCGACAGCCTCGAAGATGCCGACCGCATGGTCGAAGAGATAACCGCGCGCGGCGTCCATTGGGCCGCCGCGGACGCCATGCGAAATCTCCCGGGCTTCTGGCAGGTCAAGGAGATGGTCGACTTAGGCGAGCTGGGGCCGGTGAGGACGATAAACATCTACCTCGGCGTGGGGGCCGGTCGCGGCGAGATCTGGGGCGCGAATTGCCAGGACCTGAGCGTTGCGAGGCTGTTCGCAGATGACGCCGACGTGGAATGGGTGGTCGGATGGGTGCGTGGCGACCCATTCGACGACGTTGACCAGGCGATGGGGGGCTGCATCCGGTTCGAGAACGGTATCGAGTGCTTCATCAACATGAGGGCTGAGTCGCGGCGGGGCATCGAGATCGTGACCGAGAGGGGCCTGATGTTCAGCGACTTCAACAAGTTTCGCGTGTGGAAGCTCAGGGACATGGAGGGTGAGACGGCCCAGATCGACGACCTCGTGGAAATCCCGGACGCAATACCCGATGCCGGCCTGAACGAGATGCCGTACGACGAGCATGGTCGGCGCTACCCCGGCAACCGCATGAAGGCCAGCATACAGGCGATCGTGGACTGCCTCGAACTCGGCGTTCCTCCGAAGTGCAGCGGTGAGAACATGGCGAAGGTGCTCGAAATCATTATCGCGCTGCGGGAGTCCCACCGGCGGGGCCACGCTCCAGTGAGGCTCCCTCTCGAAGACCGCAGTCTCCGCGTCGAGCCTCTGCCGTACCGGTGGATCAACCGCAAGGAGGTCTTCGGCACGGACAGGTACGAGGAGTTGATGAGCGTACACATCAAGGAGGAAGGATGAGGGAAGCAACGCCGCAGTACCGGATCATCTTCAACTGGGACGGCGCGCCTCTGGACTACGACGAGCACCCGCAGTCGACCGAACGCCTCATGGAACAGGTCTATGGTCCGTTGGAGGGAACGCAGGTCGATGCCATGTTCTGGAGCATCGGTTCCCACGAGGCAGAGTGGCCGTCAGAGGTGCACGAGCGGCTCGGCGACGGGGAGGGGCGCGTGTACAAGTCGATGCGGGCGATGCGCCACTCCGAAAACGTGCGGAGCATGTTCGAGCGGGGCGAGAACCCCTTTCAGGCGATGGTCGAACGCGGTCACGAGCTGGGGATGGATGTCTACGTCTCCATGCGGATGAACGACAACCACTTCTACGGCACGCGCCCGGAGGACTTCAAGCGGCTGAACAGGGGCACCAAGTTCAGGCAAGACCATCCCGAATGGCTGCTGGACGTAGACGACGTGCCGGAGCAGCGAGGCATCGGGTCATGGAACATGGCAAATCCCGAGGCGAAGGAGCACAAGCTGTCGTACATCCGGGAGGCGTGCCTGCAGGCCGATTGGGACGGTGTCGAACTGGACTGGCAGAGACATCCGTTCCATGTGCCGGAGAACTACGGGTACCGCTTGCGCTATGCCCTGACCGACCTCCAGCGGGCCGTTCGCCGGATGGCCGACGAGATCGCGGAACAGCGAGGCCGCCCATTCTACGTGGCCGCGCGGGTGGCTACGACGCTCGAATCGTGCCGCAACATCGGCTACGACGTGGAGCGCTGGGTCGAGGAGGACCTCGCGGACATCATCATCGGCGCGGGGGGATCGGGGACCGATCCGGGATTCGAGGCTGCCGAGTTCAAGGCGCTCACTGAGGGCACGAATGTCCGGCTCTACGGAGGGTTCGACAGCATCTATCGACAGAAGGCCGAGCGTCTGTTATCGCATGACGAGTGGCGCGACGCCTGGCCTTGGGCCGTGGCGACCGGATACTACGATCCGGGCGCGGACGGGATATACACGTTCAAG
>JAPPDQ010000534.1 GCA_028875495.1 Chloroflexota bacterium | reverse complement strand
CCCACTCGATGCGCTGTAGGGAGGCAGAGGCGTTGTTGGCATCGGTGAAGGACGCGGGTTTGAGAATACCGTTCGTCGAGTCGGCGGCCACCGCCGAGCCGTCGGTGACGGGGTCGACGAACGCTTCGTGGAGGGTGCCTGTGGGGGCTGTGACGGTGACCGTCCATTCGTAGCGGACAGTATAGCCGTCACACGGTATGAAGAACACCTTCCTGTTGTTGTAGTGGAACCTATATTCTCCCTCTGGAAGCGGGCGTGCTGCTTCGATGCGTCGGCTGTACCTAATGGAATCGTTCACTCCGTCTCCCGACCAGTCGTAGGGAATCGGATCTCCGAACTTGACGCTGAATAAGTCGGCATCTCCACCATCAAGCCAGAGCCTCTCGCTCTTGTCAGGGAGACTGCCGCCCCCGTCTTCGTCCTCATGTACAGAGCTTCCGGCGGCTAGGCCGGAACCGAAAGTGTGCTTAGGATACTTTGGAGAATAGCCCCAGTCTTTCCCAGTGCTCTCGACGAAGTGGTGTTCTATTCTCTCGTACCGATATGTATGAAGAACGCACTCTTTGTACGCGTCGCTTCCGTCGCCGCGGTTGAGTTCAGTATTCAGCGTAGCAATCTTTGATTTCATGTCACTGAGACTAATGGTTCGGGTGGATCCAGACGCTCCGGTTGCTCCGGTTGCGCCTGTTCCTCTGCCCGTCGGCGTTTCTAAGAGAAACCGCTGGCTGCCACTGCTTGCAGCACTCGCCCCCGCAGAGGCATCGGGCAGCCAAAGCCTGTCCCAGCGACTCGCTATCGTATAGCCGTCCTCATTCGTTGCCGCAGCAGTGCGAAAGCCCATGAAGTAGCGTCCCTCCTGCGAGGTATTCGGCACAGCAACATCGGAATTCTTCAAGAAGACGATTGCTTCCCGACTGTCCCACTGTGTGTCACGCTCCGTGGTTATCGTCGGCAGGGCACGGTTCACATCCTCTTTAGTATCGTCACTCCGTCCGCGGACGAGCACGACAGCCGTGATCTCGTTCGCACCTGTGCCTTTCAGGTACTCAAGGACGCGAAATCTAAACTCCCACACGGCAGCGGGCGAAGTCTCATCCGGCGAGTTATCACTCCACGCTGCTGTGCCTGCAACGGCCTTGGCTGAAACCAAACGTACTTTCGCCACCACGTCCGATGCGAGAATTCGCTCTTCCAGCGACGATTCCCCGTTATACGCAGGTGGAGCCGAAGCCACCGGCGGGGCAGACGAAGATGTGGATGCGGCAGGGCGGGGCATGTCTTCACCGGTCTCAATAGCCTCGTTCCCGCCGCAGGCCAACAGCGTACCCAAAGAGATGAGTATGAGAATGTTACGCATCGGTGGTACTTTCCCCTGATAGACAGTCCAGCTTGCAGGGCGTCTTAAAACGCTTCCGTTCACCCTGAGCCTGTCGAAGGGTGGAAGTCTGGATCATGGATCGACAAGCTCACCATGAACGGTTTCGGGCAACGTATTAGACACCCTCTTAGCCTCTTTCTACCTAAAGAGACTTGGGAGAACGCCAACACCACTTGCTCAGTAAGCTGCCCCGCGGTCCCGCCACTGGAGAAAGCCCATCCAAATCAGCGCAGGGCCAAATGTAATGATCGAAAGGAATCTCAGCCCGAGGACTATTCCGCTGATCCCGAATGTAAGGCCCCCGAACCACAGCAAGTGTCCCGTCCACCGGGGGAATACTCCCGCTTTCACCGTTGCTTGTCCAAACAGGAAAAGGCCTACTGCCAAGAGCAAATGGGCGGGCCAGTAGATGAAATCGAACTGGTTGTTGCCGAGGAGAGGAAAGCTGTAGTCCACTAGGTTTGGAGCTTCTTCGACGATCCTCGGCCAGACGAAGGTCTGTTCGATCTGCACCCACGCGAACATGACCGACCCGAGAAGCGAGAGATAGAACCCAACCTGTCCGGCTTTTGAGACCATGCCCTTCTGGGCCATGTACAGGCTTACGATGACTCCCGGGAGCAGGATGGCCGCCACCGCCCCCGGTACACTGAACGCTAGCCATGTTGACTCACCAACGATGTCCACCATGCCCACGGTGGGGTCTAAAGTAGGAAACAGCGTGGCGACCAGTATCCACCAGACCACCAGCAGCCCTCCGGTGACCATGCTGATCATACCGTCCCAACGGATCAACTGTGTTCCCATGCTGCCCTCCGCAGTCTGCCTGGACTTGGTTGAGTCTAGCCGGATTGAGTGATCGCCCGGTATCCGTCCACTATCGCCGTTGCGCCCTTCCGAATCAGGTCCAACTCGCTTGCTTCCTCGAAGAAGAGGGCGCCTTTGCCGATCCAGCGCGCAGCCGACTTATGCCCCTTGACGCTAGTGCCGAAAGGAACGCCCTGCTGCAGGCAGAGGTCGAGCACGTGCTCCATCGGTCCAACTACGTCGGGATGGTCCCAGTCGCCGGGATGGTCAAACTCCAGGGACGTGTCTCCCGGACCGCAGTACACCATGTCGACTCCCGGCGTGCTGACTATCTCCTCGGCGTTTGCGTACCCTGTCCTCGTCTCGATGTGAACGACTAGCGTCGTCTCGGCGTCCTGCCCTGCGATCCAGCCCTGACGGTCCGTGGGCTTGATGTAGTCGCTGCTGCCGTATCCGGTTGCGCTCGCCCTGCTGCCCTTGGGGTAGAGCTTGATGTAGTCGATGAGCGTCTCGATCTCCTCCCGCGTCTCCGTGCGGGGAAGCTGCATCCCCACGACTCCACACTCCAAGAGCTTTGCGACCTCTTGTCGCTCAAGTTGCGGCGTCTTTGCAACGACCGGCAGCCCGTTGTCTCGCGCGGCCACTACGGTGTCCGCAAATGCGACCATGTCGAAATAGGCGTGCTCGTACTCGATATACACAAAGTCGTAGCCTGCCTGCTGGTACAGCTTCATCAGGGACGGTCGCGTGTACTCCAACACCATCCCGCCTACGAGCACCTCGCGCGCCGCGAGTCGTGACTTAAGTTGACGACCCGGACCGCCCTCCGGGTAGAGTGCTTTTAAGCGGGCTTCGGCCGAGGCCGCTATCTCCGACTTCGGCATTCACTTGCCTCCAATCGAACGTCATCAAGATCGAGAAGGAAATCCCTCCGGCGGGCAAGTGTATCCGATTGGCCGCAAAGGCGCTACGGCGCGTCGAAAGTCCCGAGGGCGCTTCTCAGGCCCTTGTGCACCTCGACGGCTCGGTTTACGGCCTCGTCCAAACTCTCCCCGAAGACGACCGTTCCCGTGTGGGCCTTGTCCCACTCCGGCCAGTGGTCCTTGAGGATGACGTACTGGCCGAGGTCCTCGATGACCTCCTCGACCGACTGCGGCAGATCTACTGTCCCCGCGTCACCGTACCGGGCCGTCTCGATGACGCCCAGCCGCTCCCACGCCGCCAGCGAGGCAGACGAATAGAGCAGTTCCGTGTTCTCATGCACGTGGACGATGGCGTTGATGTGTGAATGCTTTCGGTAGAAGTACCAGTGCAGGATGCTCTCGGACGAAGGCAGCTTGCTCCCCGAATAGTACGCCCTTGATACGTTCTCATCGTCCGGAGCGAAGGTGTATCGGTCCAATACGACGAAGTCGTTGGGCTGAAGCCGCCGTTTGTTCGGAAGCTGGGTCGCCGTGACGATCATTGCGCCATCCATGCTCGCCCGAGCGCTGACATTTCCGTTGCTGCCGACCGGGTTCCCCGGCGCGTATGATGCCAGGAGGTCGAGCGCATCCAGCTTGTCGCACGCAGCGCAGAGCGGTTTAGTCTCAGCGATTGAAGGTGGGGTAGGGGATATCTGCTCCCAACTGAATTTAACCAGTTCGGAACTGAGACCGGGAGTGTAGGGCATATTTTGTTTAGATTGCTTTCGAGTAGTAGACTGAGAAGGTGGTCGCTACACCTTCACGAGGTCGTCGTCCACGTGCGACGCCATCTGCCGCATGTACGCCTCGCGGCCAACCTGCAGCTTCTTGTAGTTCATTCGCGAGGCGTGAGGGATCATCCGTAGGTCTCTGTCTTCTAGGGGGAACCGGACGGGCGCGTGTCCCCTCCTGTGCGACTCGCGCAGACCGATTGCTATTTCGAGCACCTTCCTGCCGTTGTCGCCGCTGCCCGGCGGGTCGAGGTCCTGCTCCAAGTAATCGACGAACAGCGAAACGCTTGCCAGGTTCCTGTCGCCCGGCCAGAGCCAACCGTCCGGCTCGCGATGGCTGCTCATCTTGCCCACGACGCTCGTCTCCGGGAACAGTCCTTCGATCTTCTCCATCGTCTCCCACGATGAGCCGCCGTCCGGCGACCTGAACATGTGCAGGACGTCCGAGTTGCTGACGAAGACCCCCTCAGTGCAATTGACCTGGAAACCAGAGCCCCTGGCGTCCTTTTCTCGACTGATGAATGCCTCAACCCCGTTCACGAACCGCACGTAGCCGGAGCCGCCTTGGTCGTAGTCTTTCCATGGGTCATCATCCACCCAGCCGATGCACCACGCCACCTCGGCGAATCCGGCGAACATCCGCATGAGACTGAACTGCTGGATGCCTCCTCCCGAAAGCTCCGTTCCCCCGCCTCCGTAGAAGTGGATGCTCTTGACCTCCCCGATCTCCCCCTCCCCGATCATCTTGGCCGCAGTCTGATAGTCCGGCAGGTTGATGTTCAGGTCTCCCGCGCCTATCTTCACCCCATTGGCACGGCAGGCAGCGACCATGGCGTCGGCTTCCTTGAGCGATGGGGCGAAAGGCTTTTCACACAGAATGCCCTTAAGGCCCGCCTCGGCGCAGCCGATCACGACCGACGGATTCGGGCCGACCGGCAGGATCGGCGCGGCGATGTCGATGCTCTCCTCACTCAGCATTTCCCGATAGTCCGTATATCCCCGGGCGCCGAAGCGCTTGCAGAACACTTCGAGGTTCTCCTCGTCGGTGTCGGCGGCCGCCACGATCTGCGTGCGCGGATCGAGCCGGTATGCCCTCGCGTGCTGAGCGCCCTTTCGCCCTATGCCGATCATCCCGACTCGGTACTTTGCCTCGGTCATACAGTCCTCCTTACGGACAACGTCGTTTCAGCCGCCAATTCTATACGTCGTTCCTTCATGGGCGAAAGACCCCCTTTGCCCCGGACTCTTCGCGACTTTCCATGTCTCTCCCTCCCATAGTATTCTTTGGCCGTTCACTCGACCCGATCTCTAGGAGCACTACGGATGACCGTGACCCCACAGGCATCGAACTCCCACGCTGAC
>JAPPDQ010000473.1 GCA_028875495.1 Chloroflexota bacterium | reverse complement strand
CCGGCAAACCTGTCGTAGGGGCAACCCTTGTGGTTGCCCGTCCTCCGCTCGGCACCCATTTTCATGATTGGTGGTGTCAGTGACAACCGACATGGGCGATTGCTACGAAAATAGCCCATTACCATTCCCGTAGGGGCGAGTTTGAAACCCGCCCCTGGTGCCCACCCTTTTCATTCCAGGTGGTGAGGGTCGTAACCCTCATGGGATATTCTGAGCGGAGACGGGGGAAGGCGAAGAAGCTAAGAGGGTGTCTGATAAGGCGTCTGGAAACCCGTTCGTGGTGAGCTTGTCGAACCATGAACAGCGCCTCGACCCTTCGACATGCTCAAAGCCTGCCCCGTACCTGATACGAGGGCGAACGGAAGGGTTCTTAGACACCCTCTATGAGTCCGCGCAGGTATCCAGGTTCAGGCTGTCGATGTCGGTGTCCTCAACGCTAGCCAGTCCCGCCGGCACGCATCCAGTGAACTGGTGGTCGTCTCCGGCGAGCCGCCACTGGACAAGGCTGCTCAACTCACCGAGTTCCTGCGGTATAGGACCCGACAACATGTTTTCGCTCAGCCACAGCCTCTCCAACTCCTCCAAATCCCCCAGCTCGGCAGGAATGGACCCGGTCAGCATATTGCCGTGAAGCCATAGGGACTCCAGACTGCTCAGGGTGCCCAACTCGGACGGGATCGCACCGCTCAGGTCGTTGCGATGAAGCCTCAGACGGGTCAGGCTGCTCAGGTCGCCCAACTCGGCGGGGATCGTCCCATCCAAAGAGTTGCTGTGCAGGTTCAAATCCAAGAGATTCTCAAGGTCACCGAGTTCCTCCGGGATTTCGCCCGTCAGGTCGTTGCTGTGGAGCCACAGGGACCTCAGACCGGTCATATCGCCCAGCTCCGCAGGGATCTCGCCGTCCAACATATTTCCATGCAGGTACAGGTTCTGCAGGTTGGCGAGGTCGCCCAACTCAGACGGTATCGGGCCGCTCAGGCCATTATCACGGAGATCCAGGCGGGACAGTGAGGAAAGCAGGCCCAACTCGGCCGGGACTGATCCGTCCAGTCCCATGTCTCTGAGGTCCAGGCTCGCCACACGCTGGGGCGTTCCCTGAAGGGTGACTCCTTCCCAGTCTGAGATGGGCGTGTCCCCCGACCAGTTCAGCGATGCGTTCACGGCCAGGATGTCGCGCGCTTCCAGCAGGGCCTCGCAGTCGGACACCAGGTCCACGTTCGTCTCATCGGCCACGGCGGCAATGCAGGCGATGGTGGTTTCGGGCACCTCCTCCACGGTAACGCTCGGGCCCAGGCTCTCGGCTCTCCAGCGCGGGTTGTAGTATGAGTACACCCGGGATGTAACCGGCTGAGTGGTGATCACATGCTCAGCTTTGGCGGCGAAGCTCAGGTCGAAGGTCTCGTCGGCAACGAGGTCTTCGAGGTAGACCACCACATGTCGGTCGGTTATGTCATAGCGACGAATCATGGGGTTGTCGCTTGCCATGGTTTCCAGCGTCTCGGCATCGGGGGAGAAGCCCGTCGGGACCGCGACTTCAACGACTACCATTCCCACGTCGAGGTCGTCCGGCGGGACGAAGCCCAACGTGGCCGACACCGAAATGTCGTCGCCTACCGTTACCAGATCGGGGCTGTAGTCGACATCGAGGGTGAAAATCTCGACAGGTTGAGCCTGCGCCTCGGGGAGGTTGAACCTGTGCACGACCTGAACTATGGCCTCGCCACCGCCCTCCGTAGTGACCTGGATGTCCTCTCCGACGGGCACTTTCACGACCTGGACGATGTCGGCGTTCGCAGCCTTAATAGTCACCTGTTCGCTCCAGTCACCCGACGTCAACGTGACCGTCATATCGACGGTGTTTTGCGTCACGATGCTGTGCTGGATCAGGGCCTGGAGACCCACAATGGTGTCCTGTGTGGAACGGTACCCCCCGTAGGCGTTTCGCTGAGAGACCAGCCAGCGTACCGCATCAAGGGCATTGATGCTGTCGCCGTGTTCGAGAAGGGCGAGAACGGCGTAGCCGGTGTTCTCAACCGCAGTACTGGTTGCCCATCCGGACCTTCCCGAATTCGATTGGGGAGTGGACGTATCCCAGTACAGGCCGTTGTCGTCGCGAGGCCCCATCTCCAGGAGCCGGTCATGTGCGTTGTCGGCCTCGGCACTTTCCCCCAGTGCAAGGGCGTAGGCGACTATCGCCATGGTGTAGGGGTTTTCGATACCGTCCAGTTGGTCTTCGAGATAGCCAATCGCGAGGTCGGCGCTGGTTGTCTGTCTTGCCTCATGGAGCGCTATGGCCACGTACGCCGCCAGGGCCGTGGCTCCCTCCAGTCCACCGTAGAGGTAGCTATTGGGGACGCCGCCGATCTGTTCAAATGACCCGTCGTCGTTCTGGTGCTGAAGAATCCAATCGGACGCAGCCGTCACGACATCGGGGTCCACGTAAATGAGTCCCTTGGCCTGTGCCAGGATCTTGAGCACGAACGCCGTGAGCCAGATGCTTCCCTCCCGGTCACGGTCGCCCCACATGGAGAAGCTCCCGTCGGCCCGTTGGAACATCAACTGCTGTTGATACCCGGTCAACATCAGATGCTCGATCCTGGCCATCAACTCCGGGTTGAGCTTTCCCGTCTGCTCCAGATACCGCGCGACGAAGACGTTGGGAGCGAAGTTGAGCATGTTCTGCTCCCCGCAGCCGTACGACATCCGCAGAAGGTCCTCCAAGCCTTCGAGGGTCTGGCTCAGATAGTTCCCGCTGAGGGCGAGGTAGGTGCGGGCCGATCCGGGAATGGAACCGGGCGGCATTGCGTTGGGGAATACCTCGGAGTCTCCTCCCAGGAGAATCCTGTTGGTGACGACTTCCTGCGGGACGCCCTCCGGCTCGACGAGCAGTTCCTTGATGACGGCATCGGCCGCCTCCGTGCTTCGCGCGGTCACCTTCAGCGGCAGGGTTCCCAGTTCGGTCAGGCGGATCTTGAACTGGAGCGCGCTCAGGTCGTTCGCCGACACAGTGACGGTCTTCGCAGCGTCGTCGAGCAGGGTAAAGCGGTCGGACTCCTCCAGCTCGACGTGGAATTCCTGCGACGTATCCAGATAGTTGTGAAGGGCGACCTTGACCGAGAACTCCTCGCCCCTGATGGCGGTGGGCGGCAGATCGACCTGCAGGAAGAACGGCTGGAATACCCTCAGCTGAGTCTCCGCAATGCCAAGTCCGTGCTCCTTGGAGAGACCCACGGCTCGCAGCATCCACGTCGTGATGCTGTCGGGCGCCTCGGCCGTCAGTGACGCGCTTCCGGCATCGTCCGTCATCACGTCGGTCCAAAGCCAGGTCTCGGGGAAGTACTGGCGCACACGCTGGATATCCGCAAGGTCGGAGGAGCCACCTCCTGAAAATGCGGCGGCAAAGGCGAGCTCACCATCCTCACCCCCTGTTACCGGTTGAGGCCGTTTATGGTGTGTCCGGCCGGCGGGAACCGTTCGGTTGGTCATCACCACGAGACCGGCGTCACTGAGCGTCTCCGCCGCTCCCAGGGTCGTGATCCTCGTGAGGCGCGATTCATAGTAATCGTCATTGTAATAATCATACGGGTCTTCCGGCGGGCGGCCGAAGCGCTCAAGGTCCGCAAAGACCTGCTGCAGATTGACCCGGTTGTCCCCAAGGAGGAAGACCGAGCGGTCGACGGCGGCGAGACCCACCTTCGCCTCCCCTTGAGTGGAGAGACTAATCCGCACCTCGTCGCCGGGGCGGACTTCGTCGCTGTCAAATGTCGCGTCGATCTCCAGAGGATAGGCAGGGCCCACATGGAACGGGAGATAGTCGGCGGAAACCTCGCCCGATGCAGACACCTGGTACACGACGAGCTTGGAGTCGCCCGCCATCACCGGAGATACGGTGAAGCCGATGTCGGGAGATGAGGATACGTCGGACAAGACCACCCTGCCTCGCGAGACGACCTCGTAGAAGAAGCTGCCGTTCGACTCGGTCGAGTGGGCCTTGAATTGCGCTTGGTCTCCGACTTCAAGGGAACCTGCGACCTGCTCCAAATGGATGTAGCTGCCGGACGGAGAGTAGGCGGCCTTGAGCACTGTGGAGGCGTGGCTGTCTCCGGCATCTGCCACAAGAGCGACGGCCACCGTTCCCTCCGGCGGGGTGATCGTGATGAGCGCCTTGCCGTCGACCGTTTTGATCCGGCTTTCTTTCGAGTAGGTGACGTAGAGTCCTTCGTCGAAATAGTAGGTCTCCAATCCTACGTCCTGATCGATCAGGCTCTCATCGAGAGCATCCGTCAAGATCAGCACCGAGAACGGCAGGGTCGGCTTGAAGGAAGACCCTTCGGGTATCAGATCAAGGGTGACCGTGGAGTATGCGACCGTGTGAGCAGCGGTTGTCGTCTCGACGTGCCCGGTCGCCTTCTCCTGGACGGTGACTTCCAGCGAGATATTGCCCAAGCCGTCAGGGCCGTCACCGCCGGAGACGTAGCCAGTGTCTGGCAGTTCGAAGGAAGCCGTGCCGTCGATGTCCATGGTGAACTCGGCAAACTCCTCCCACCCATAGGCGTACTTCGATGCGACGATCTTCAACTCGCCACGCACCGGCTTCCCGAAGCTGTATTCGGCCGACACCGTTCCGGTGATCGGTTCACCGAAGGGTGTCCACTCATGGGGGAATGCTACGTTTATCTCGTACTTGGGAAGAACGTAGCGCTCGACCTGAACTTCCGTTTGGGCTATCCGGTCCTCGTACGACGCGGTGATCTTCCAGTCGCCGAGGTTCGGCTCAGCGGAAATGGGCATCGATAGAGTCGCCATCCCAAACTCGTCCGACTGGGCGAGTTCTCGGAATATCCTGGTGCCTTTCGCGTCCTGCACCTCGACCGTGACGTCCCCGGATAGAGGCTTGAGCTCAACATCCATCAGCAGGACGCGGATACGCATATCCTGTCCGGGATTGTAGACGGGTTTGTCGGTCTCGACGAAGAGGACATCGCCGGAATCAACCAGGAGCGACGTGGTTTCGCGGAAGCCCGGCCCTTGAACCGACAGATAGTAGTACCCTTGGTAGACGCGGGGCACAGAGAGCGGAATGGAGCCTGTACCTTCGATACTGCCCTCAGCCTCGGCCAGAAGTGTGCCCGGTTGGAAGAGCGTCAGCTTGACGGTCCCCCTGGCCGGCTGCTGACCTGAGAACAGGGAAACGGATATAGGCTCCGTCTGCCCGGACCTCAGGACCGGCGGAGCAAGGATCATGTAGCCGTCGACCGGG
>JAPPDQ010000103.1 GCA_028875495.1 Chloroflexota bacterium | reverse complement strand
CTGGACGGAAATGGGGTTCCGTCCAGAACATCGTGGGCACGACGAGTCCCTCCACCCCGGTGTTAACCCGCTTCGCCAGCCTGTACATCAACTCGCCGGTGGGGACCTTCCGGGAAAGGGCCTTCATACGCTCGACCATCGACTGGTACTCGGGATGTGTTATGAGACGCTTGCGCCAGTTCGTGAGAAAGCCGATATTCTCGGATATCGACATTCCGTTATCGTTCAGGACGACGATGAGCCTCTCCGGGTTGAGGTGGACGATGTTGTTCAGCGCCTCAAAGCTGGACCCGGAGGTCATTGCCCCATCGCCGACTACCGCGATGGTCCAAGAGTCCTGCCCGCGATTGGCCGCGCCTTCCGCGACGCCGAGGGCTATGGAAAGTCCCGTCCCGGCGTGTCCGGCGCAGAGGGCGTCGTGGGGACTTTCCATCGGCTCGCCGAACCCGGACAGTCCGCCTTCGAGGCGGATGTCCTTGAATTCGTCGCGCCGACCAGTCACCAGCTTGTGCGTATAGGTCTGGTTGGTCGTGTCCCAGACAATGCTGTCCTTGGGACTTTCGAAGACGCGGTGCAACGCAAGTGTAAGTTCGACGACCCCCAGATTCGATGCCAGGTGGCCGCCGCGCTCGGTTATGACGGAGATGATGGTGTCCCGCGCCTCCTGCGCGACTTGGTCCATCTCCTCAAGGGTCAATGCTGTGAGGTCGCTCGGCTCGTCGATTCGGTCCAATAGACGGGGAGACATGGAAGAACTCCTTTGGCGCGGCCAACTGCAGCACCGACGCTCGTGTAGCTGCGGACACCTTCAATCGTGGTATCCATCGTAGGATAGGCACATTCGGACTGTCAACCTGAAACTAGGTTTCATAACCGTTCAGCGTTGATGAGTTGAGGGAGAAAGTAGCAAGCATTGCGTAGTGAGTAGGGAGCTTTCCGTATTCCGACGCAAGTCTATTGGAGAAGGTACATTTCTCGACGGTATGGTGAGTGCAGGGATTTTAGATTCTTCGTCGTTGCGCTCCTCAGAAAGAGGGGAGGAGTGGCAATACCCGCATTTCTCATCAAGCCTGAACAGTTACCCCGCGATCCATTCACTCCCAGGAATCACGCTCTTTCAATGAGTGCAACGGAGTACATCTCAGTGAGAGCGGCTAGTGGTATAATGCGGGACCTGAACCTGAACAAACTCATGGGGAGTTGGTTCACGCATTGTCTCTCGCGCTCATCGTATTTGTCATCGCGGCCGCCGTTGCATTAGGCGGTGCGCTGGGCGTGGTGACGACGCGGAATATCGTGTATGCCGCTTTCTCGCTGCTCGCCTCGCTCATCGGCGTTGCCGGCCTGTTCCTCACCGCGTTCGCGGAGTTCCTCGCGCTCGTCCAAGTGCTCATCTACGGCGGGGCGATAGTCATCGTGATCCTGTTCGCCCTGATGCTCACGCGCATTCAGGACTTCGAGAATCTGTCCGGGAACCGCCAGTGGCCGATTGCGGCCATTGTATCCGTCGCGGTGTTCGCCCTCTTGGCCGCGTCGGTGCTCTATACGACGGTAAAGACCGTCCCGGAAAGACAAGCCGTGCCGTTGGAGGATTTGGGGCAAACGCTGTTCGAGCAGTGGGCCGTTCCCTTCGAGATCGCGTCGCTGGTGCTGCTCGTGGCTCTCATCGGCGTCGTGGTTATGGTTGGGGCGGATGGGAGACGAGAATGATCGAGCTAGCCCACTTTCAAATCGTGGCCGCTGCGATGTTCGCCATCGGGCTGTACGGCGTACTTTCGCGTCGGAGCGCGGTCTTGATATTGATGTCGATTGAACTTATGCTAAACGCGGTAAACGTCAACCTCATAGGTTTTGCCGCGTTCGCCGACATTGCCGATCCAAGTCGGGCGCTTGGTCAGGTGATTGTGGTGTTCGTGATCACGATCGCAGCGGCGGAGCTAGCGTTGGCGCTTGCGATTATCTTAAGATTGTACCGAAACCGCTCCACGGTGAACGTGGACGAAGTTAACCTAATGAAGTGGTGAGAGGTAACGACATGAGGCTTCGCACATGGTCTTCCGGTTTCCTAGCTCTGGCAATTTTGCTGCTGACGCTCTCGATGGCTTGCGGCGGAGGTGGCGGTAACGGCGACACAGGCGGCGACGCCACGACCGGTGGCAGCGGTGCCGCCGGTACCTCAGGGGCGGCTGCCGGTGGCGCGGGAACAGCCGGAGGGGCGACAACTGCCGGGGAGGTTGCCGCTCCCGCTGCGATGTTGGAGGAAGGAAAGCCGGCGCCGGATTTCACGCTCAACGTATACGAAAACGACAACTACACCAAAGACCAGGAGGTCAGTCTATCCGATCTCCGGGGAAAGCCTGTAGTCATCAACTTCTGGTTCCCGGCGTGTACGCAGTGCCAAGAGTTGATGTTCCTGATAAAGGACTCCTACAACGCGAACATGGATGACGTCCATTACGTTGCCGTCCAGGTATCAGCCGACAGCAAGTCGGGATGGGACCCCGGCGGAAGCGATGCCGCGTCCGGTCAGGACTACGTGACGGATAAGGAGTTGCACTTCATCGTCGGTCCTGACTTCGACCGCTCTATTGCCGCGGCATATGGTGTGGATGCCTACCCATCGACATTCTTCTTGGACAAGGACCTGAATTACGTCTCCTCGGCGGAATATCTCAAGGCCAGAGGGATCAAGGACAATCTCCAACTGGCATCGGAATAGGGGCGGGGTGAATACGAACGCCGGGGAAGCTGTAATACCCCTCGGGTTAAGGGTACTTCCCTCCTAGAATGCCGCTGTCAGACACCATAACCGCGGAGTGGGCGTGGGTCATCCCCGCCCTGAGCGTATCGGCGTTTTTCATCACCGCCGTACTGGGACGGTTCCTCCCAAAGCAGGGTGTTTACATTCCCATCGCAGCCATTGGGCTGGGATTCGTCGTCTTTTGGTTCGTACTCGCGGACCTCGTAGCCAACGGAGCGCGAACGGTCGCCATCGACTGGATAGTTCTTGGCGATACGCGGATATCCTGGGGCGTCATCGTCGACCGGCTGTCGGTGTCCATGCTCGGCCTCGTTACCTTCGTCGCGCTCCTCGTTCAGGTGTACTCGATCGAGTACATGAAGGGCGAGCGTCGTATCGGCTGGTACTACGCCGTCCACGCCCTGTTCGCCGGGGCGATGCTCGCGCTCGTTCTGGCGGACAACTTGATATTCCTGTACCTCGCCTGGGAGCTCGTGGGACTGGGCTCATACCTTCTCATCGGCTTCTGGTGGGAGAAGAGATCGGCCGCGGAGGCAGCCAAGAAGGCCTTCATCACCACGAGGATCGGCGACGTCGGTCTGCTAATCGGCATCATCCTGCTGTTCCGGGCAACGGGGACGTTCGACATATCGACCATCTTCCACGTGGCGGAGCAGGGTGGGATCGAAAGCGGCACGCTGACGCTCTCCATGCTCCTTATCTTCCTCGGCGCGATGGGAAAGTCGGCGCAGTTCCCGTTCCACGTCTGGCTGCCGGACGCCATGGAGGGTCCAACTCCGGTCAGCGCGCTGATTCACGCGGCCACGATGGTAACGGCGGGCGTGTTCCTTACGGCCCGGCTGCTGCCGCTATTCGAGATGGGCGAGAACGTCCTTCTCGTCGTTTCCGTAGTGGGGCTTTTCACCTTCATCTATGCGGGGACGCTGTCGCTCGTGATGACGGACTTCAAGCAGGTGCTCGCGTACTCGACGATCAGCCACCTCGGTCTGATGATGCTCGCGCTGGGAGCCGGGGCACTGGGAGCGGCGATGCTGCACCTGGTCGCGCACGGACTTGCGAAGGCGCTCCTGTTCCTCGGAGCAGGCAGCGTGAACCACGCAACGCACAGGACGGGTATCTGGGATCTGGGCGGAGTCGTCAGGAAGATGCCACTTACCGGAGTGACGTTCATCATCGGAGCGGCGTCGCTGGCGGGGATTCCGCCGTTGGTGGGGTTCTGGAGCAAGGACGAGGTCCTTGTGGCAGTCAGCGACGGACTGGGGCCGGTGTTCTTGGCATTCGCGTTGATTGGGGCGCTTCTCAGCGCCCTCTATATGGCACGGGTGGTTTTCGTGGTGTTCTTTGGCAAGCCTCGAGGATACGGAGAGGCGCATGAATCGCCGAGATTGATTACCGTCCCACTGGCGCTGCTGGCTATCGGGTCGATAGCAGCGTGCGTACTGGTTTTCGACTGGCCGGGGTCATACGCCGGTTTCGGCGCGTTCCTGCTGGCCGACCAAGAGTTCCTGCATCATGTGGAGAAGTTCCACATTGTGCCTTGGCTGGCCGGAGTCTCCTCCCTCCTGGCAATTGGGAGTGTGGCATTTGGATGGCTCATCTACATTCGAGGGAGCATTCCGCACGAGGCGTTGGCGCGGAGACTTGCACCCGTCTACCGAGCGATGGTGAAGAAATACTACGTGGACGACGCATATCAATGGGTCGTCGACCGAGTAGTCCTCACCTTTGGCGGCGCTATCGCGGCGTTTGACCGAATCGTCGTCAACGACAGCGGTGTGGACGGGCCCGCGCTCCTGGTGCGGTTCTCGGCGTTCCGGGCAAGGTTCGTGCAGACAGGCCGACTCTACAACTACGGGTTGGCTATGGCGCTGGGGGTTTTGGTCTTGGCGGTCTTGTGGTGGATGCGGGCGGGGTAGTTTTTCCCCGGGATTGAACCGCTGTGCGCCTCCGGCATGGTGTAGGATGTGTGCGGTCGCTTATCGGCCCAACAGTCCGACGGGAGGCGCGGTATGTCGAAGATCAGGCACATAGCGGTTACGACGAACGACCTTGAGAGTTCAGCAGAGTTCTACAAGGGAGCGTTCGATCTCGACGAGATTTCGAGGAGTGATGAGGCCGTCATCTTGACGGACGGCTATATCGTGTTCGCGCTCCTGGAGTTCAGGGCGGACCGCTATGGTGGGGGACGGCCGGGACTGCACCACTTTGGATTCAAGATCGAGGACTTGAATGCGGTTGAAGACAAGATGACGTCTCTTGGCGGACAGGAGATGGTCGAATACAACCGGATACACGGCAACCGCGAGGGCACAGAGGAAGACTGGGTAGGCGAGAAGAAGTGGATGGACCCGCAAGGGGTGGCGTTCGACATCAATCCGACCGGTTGGGGTTGAACGCGGCGGCTCCCCCTTCCTCAATTCTTCCCTCGCGGGGGAAGGACGGATAAAGGTCGTACGCGAGGCGCTATGTGACCGGCGCGCGTTGGTGGTATTATCTGATGGGCCGTCCGCAATCC
>JAPPDQ010000017.1 GCA_028875495.1 Chloroflexota bacterium | reverse complement strand
GTTATTCATTTCCAGGCTAAACCGATCGCCGTCCGGACGAAGCCTATAGCCCTCGTCGTCCCTCTGGTTAAGCCCGATCGAGTCCAGCAACTGGTTGGCCTTGGCCACGTCCCTTGCGAGATGGAGATCGCGGATGTCGTCGCCCGGATAGTACGGATTGTCCGGCCGGGGAACGAAGTTTTGAATGGATCCGAGGCTCAGGAACAGAGCGTCGTTGATCTCCGGGCGGTCAAGGGCATAGGACATCGCGATCCGGAAGTCCTGCGTACGCAGTATCTGACCCAGGTATGGGTCCTCGTTCCATGTTCCATTGAACGCCCATCCCAGGTCGTTGCCTCCGAACGAAGGCCAGTGATAGACGCTGTAGTCGCCCGCCTCCATGTTCTGGACGTAGAGCGGCACCTCAGTGAGAGCGCCCGCTGCCGTGGCGGGAATGTCATGCTCGCCCGAGAACCAGCGGAAGACTGCCACGTCCCTGCTCTCCATTCTGAACTGCTGTACGCCGTCCAGATAGGGCATCTGGTTCCCCTCGGGGTCAAACCCCCAGAAGAAATGGTTGCGCTTTACGATGCCGGTCGCGCTGGAGTCGTACACCTCGAGGCACCAAGCGCGTGCGCATGGAGAATCCGGATTGAAGTAAGAGTACGTGTTCTGGTTCCAGAAATCGTTGAATTCGGCGAAGTCCTGCTCCTTCATCATCTGGTCGATCTTCGCCTGGCCAGCGTGCTCCGGCATGAACTGCGTCAGGAAGTGCTTCGGTGAGAACCAGCACATGCCTCCGATCCAGCAGTCAGGCCCCCTGTTCATGCGCGACTCCATGATGTTGTACACCGGCGAGTCGAACGTGAGCGTGAACGTGAGGTCGTCGATCTTGTTCCACTTGACGTCGTTCCCCGTAACCGGGTCCCGGTACCTGACCGGGAAGTCCCCCTGATACGGAGCCTGCTTGAGCTCGGTCCAGGCGAACTCCACGTCCTCCATGTCGAAGTCCTCGCCGTCCGACCACTTCAGGCCGTCGCGCATCGTGAAGGAGAGCACTCGCCCGTCCTCGCCGAACTCCCAAGTCTTGCCCACGAACGGACGCCACGTGAAGCCGTCCGCCTCGCGCTCGCCGAAGTTGGAGAGCGCCAGCTCGCCCATGAAGACGAAGTGCATCGTCTGCCGCCCGATGCCGCCGTAGGTGCCTATCTCATCTGCCGGTATCGAGTACATGCGGTCTTCCGGCTTCGGCACGCGCTGATCAAGTGGGGGTAGCTTACCCTCGCGCACGAGCTGCGCCGACATCGGCGACTCGAAGAACTGCGAGGGAATGGCGCCCGTATAGTGCCACACCGGGAAGTCGCCCGGAGGCGTTGCTGGAACCTCCCAAGTATGGGGGCTCGCCTCGGGACACGAGCTGACCTGCTGTCCCTCGATGTAGCAGCTGGCCGGTATGTTCGCTCTCGCCGCCGGAGCCGCCGCGGGTGGCGGAGGCGGGGGCGGGGCGGCCGGACTTTGCTGGATGATCGAGGGAGCCGCCGCTGGCGCCGGGGCCGGAGCTGGGGCCGGTGCCGGAGCGGGGGCCGCCGCCGGAGCAGGGGCGGGTGCTGGCGCCGGAGCGGGGGCGGGCGCCGCCGTATCCGTGTCGTCATCGTCATCTGCCCCGCACGCGAACAGTCCTAAGGTCAATATCAGGAGAACTGCTATGAATCCGATCGTGTTACGTTTTCGCATGGGTATCTATCCTTTCTGGACACTCAATCCGAACCGTCTAGCCGAACTGCAATCCGATACCGCACTCTACGACGTACGATGCGAACGATAACGCGCACTATATACGGTCGCGCGGATATTCACAAGGCTGACGGATTAGGCAAAGCGGCAACCGGATGATAGTCACCTGTCATGCTTGGACACGCTACTACGCACAGCACCGTGAACTAATCGCCATTCGGGACGGTTGAGAACTATGCTTGGCGCGATAGCAAAAGGCCCCGCTCGTGTGAGCGGGGCCTTCCGTTCGCCTGGCTTAGCTCCTCGAACCGGCTACTGGGCGTCGAAGTAGTCGGGATCCAGGAAGCTCACGCTCCTGTACTTCTGGGAGCGGTTGCCGGGGTTGTTCATGTTGTCCTTTCCGTCCTCGAAGTAGTCGTTCCATGACATGTACCCGAAGTGGTCGAGGACGTGGGTCTTGGGGACGTTCCGCATGTTGTTCCGCTTGACGGCAACTCCCCTGAAGAATCCGCTGAACCCCACCATGCCGTTGGTGATCATTTCCTCCGTGTGGGTACGATAGATCTCCTTGCCGTACTCGGCTCGTTCGGGCGAGAACTGCGGGTGCTGCCGGCCTTCGAGCCATATATCGGTAAGGTGCTTCAGTTTCCCCGACGGGTCGGCAGGGAAGTTCTCCGCCGGCGCCAAGGGCAGGAACGACGGGTCCGGTCCGGGGGGCATACCCTCCTTGCCCTTCGACAGGTACCAGATGCCAATCATCGGCGCCTGTACGAAGTTTTGGCCGAGTGGCGCGACTGTCGTGTTGTCGAGTATCCACGGATTGTACTCGTAGCCCGCACTCGCTAAGCCCATGTAGTGCTCGCCTTGGCGAACGCGGTTTGGCACGTTATTCCACTTCAACTCGATGCCGACGTCCCTGAGCTGTGTGACCCACACTTCCATCTGTTTATCCAACAGAGACCAGTTGAAGTTCATCTCCATCTTGAACCGCTGGCCGTCGGGCCTGAGCCTGAACCCCTCGTCGTCCCTTTGGTCGAGCCCGAGTGCGTCCAGCATCTGGTTGGCCTTGGCGAGGTCCCGTTCGACGTAGAGGTCCCTTATGTCGTCACCCGGGTAGAAGGGATTGTCGGGTCGGGGAGCCCACATCTGCGGAACACCAAACCCGTTGAAGGCGACTTCGTTGATCTCATCGCGATCGAAGGCCAGGGCCAACGCAATCCGGAAGTCCTTTGTACGAAACAATTCGCCTAGGAACGGGTCCTCGTTCCACGTGGCGGCGAGACCCAGCCCTGAGTCGTTCCCTGCCATGGCGGGCCAGCGGTACACGCTGTAGTCGCCTCTCTCCATGTTCTGGATATAGGAAGGCACCTCATCAAGGGAGCCGGCTGCGGTTGCAGGAATGTCGTGCTCGCCCGCAAACCAGCGGAAGACGGCCACCGGCCGGCTCTCCATTCGGAACTGCTGGACGCCGTCGAGGTACGGTAGCTGGTTCCCCTCGGGGTCGAAGCCCCAGAAGTAGTGGTTGCGGGTTATGATGCCTGTGGTGCTGGAATCATACAACTCGAGGCACCACGCGCGGGCGCAGGGAGAGTCCGCATTAAAGTAGGAGTACGTGTTTTGATTCCAGAAATCGTTGAACTCCGCGAATTCCTGCTCCTTCATCATCTGGTCGATCTTCGCTTGTCCCGCGTACTCCGGCATGAACTGCGTTAGGAAGTGCTTCGGGGAGTACCAGCACATTTGATTGATCCAGCAGTCGGGTCCCCTGTTCATCCGGGACTCCATGATGTTGTATACGGGGGAGTCGAACCTCAGCGCGAAGTTGAGATCGTCGATCTTGCTCCACTTCACGTCGTTTCCGGTAACCGGGTCCCGGTACCTGACCGGGAAAGTCCCCATGTACGGCGGCTGCTTGAGGTCGGTCCAGGCGAACTCCACGTCCTCCATATCGAAGTCCTCGCCATCGGACCACTTCAGGCCGTCACGCATCGTGAAGACAAGAAGGCGCCCGTCATCTTCGAATTGCCAGCTCTTGCCAACGAAGGGGTGCCAAATGAAGCCGTCCGCTTCGCGCTCGCCGAAGTTGGAAAGGGCCAACTCACCCATGAACACGAAGTGCATCGTCTGCCGCCCGACGCCGCCATAGACGCCAATCTCATCGTGGGGAGCTGAGTACATGCGGTCCTCAGGAATGGGCACGCGCTCATCCAGCGGGGGAAGCTTTCCGTCTTTTACGAGCTGGGCCGACATAGGCGACTCGTAGAACTTGGTGGGGCGAACTCCCTCGTATTGCCAGACCGCGAAGTCTCCCGGCGGTATGGTCGGAGCAATCCACGTGTGAGGGCTGGCCTCCGGACACGAGGTCACCTGCTCTCCCTTGACATAACAGGTAGCCGGGATGATCGGCCGAGCCGCCGGGGGCGGCGGGGGCGGAGGAGCCGGCGCGGGCTTAATCATCGAGGGTGCCTGGGCGGGCGCCGCCGGTGCCGGGGCCGGCGCAGGCGCCGGCGCGGGCGCCGCCGCTGGGGCAGCTGCTGGCGCGGGGGCCGGAGCGGGAGCGGGTGCTGCCGCTGGCTCGTCTTCATCGTCCGCGCCACAGGATACCAAAATAAATGCGAGTAGCACTCCAATTACCAGTACTAACGGGTACCTAGCCTTCGAAATCGTTTTCATCATCGGTCCTCCTCCTCTGTCTCCACGATGGAGCTAACTCTGCGGCTGCCGACGATCGATTAACTTCGACTACATTGGGCTGCGAACGATGCTGTGGCCGACCTCCTTCTTAAACCGGGGCCCCTCAATGAGGCTCTTATCGGACTTCCAAGCCTATTTTACGTGTGGCCGACATACTAGTGGTCTTTTCGGCGGATGTCAATTTGAAATTGTGGATATCCGTAGTTGTTCAAGACAACATTCTGACTTCCCTGACGATTACCATCGCGAGAGGGGACGCACAAGAACGGTATCGACACACGGCTGTCGCTTCAACTCGCCCTGCAAATGCCGTCGCGACGCGACTATTCCTTGGGCGGCGGGTTCAAAGCGGACGGGTACCTACCATACTCGATGACGACCTCAACGCTCTCGACAGTGATGCCCGCATTCAGCCCCGGGGGCCTCTCGTCCAGCGAGACTGCCAACACGTTCTGCCCTTTGCGTGGCCGCACCCCAGCGAGGTCGAACTCCAGCAATTGCGCGCTGTAGGGACTCACCCCCGGCCGAGGAGACCTCAGACATCTTTCGCCTTCGAGCGACTCTCCGTTGAGAAGGATAGTCACCCGGTCTGCGGTCACGAGCTCTCCGACCACGAGCTTGAGCGCGATACGACGTATGCGGCGCGCCTCTCGTTCGATATCGTCAGAGATGTGGAACGGGACCTCGTACAGTTCTCCCGGATGCCCAAGAGGGACCTCAAGCGGAAGCCCCGCGTGCTCGCAGCCAACCTCGTCCGCGCTTTCGTCTCGTCTGCGCAGGATGTAGTGCTTATCCCCGCGCCCGAGCGATTCGTGATCGCCAAGCTCCGTCAGCATAGCGCGCTGCTCGTCGCCCAGCGGCCAGGGGAGAAAACAG
>JAPPDQ010000108.1 GCA_028875495.1 Chloroflexota bacterium | reverse complement strand
CGGCTTTGCGTAGCGGTTCAGGGTACTGAAAAGGCGACGGGTTCTCTCGAGCCCGGCTTGGTCCTTGGAGTGGCCCACGAAAATGACTGCCACCTCTTCCGTGCCTAGGGAGGGGTCGTCCTTGAGCGCCTGCACGGTTCCTACCAACCGATGCTGCCCGTCGAGGGCAAACAGCTGCTCGGAACCGGATAGGCGCAGAAGGCCGATTATGCCGTTTAGGCGCTCATCACCTTCGTCCCACGGACGAGCGTGACTGCTGATTTCGACCTCGAGCCATTCCGGTTCTCCCCCGTAGACACCAACAACGAGAGTCCCGAAGAGGCGCTGTGGCTGCGAGATCAAATAATCAGCAATGTCTCTTGCCCGGGGGCTGAGCGAGCGTTGAAGTTCCTCGTCCAGGTTTTTCGCCCAATGGAAGTCGCCGACGGTGGTCACCCGCTGGGCGAGTTCCCGCAGGGTCATGGAGGCGATATAGTAGGTCCAGTCACCCATCTTAGCACGCAGGGCAGGTAGCAACAGCTCTTCATGAATCATGTTCGAACCTCCTAGAAGGCAGCCACAGCAGATCGGATAGAAGCCGGCAAGGTCGTGCAGGCAGGCGGGACAGTGGCCTCCAACAATGCATCCTCAATCGACACAGGATCGCCTTCGCGAACGACGGCAAAACAGAAATGAAGGTAGTCAGTGCGGAAAAAGCGGCGTAGCATCCTCTGTAGCTTAGGACGCTCGCTGTCTGCCTCGGCGTTCGCTAGGTACTCGCGGCAGCGCGTGCGTAGCCCGCGCTCAGTCTTGCCAACGTATAGCAGATAGGACCCGCACAGGCCCCCTCCGATCGAGGGGCGAACACAAAACGCATATACCCCTGGGGCTTCGGGGATGGTGTCCAGGTACCGTCTGCTAAAGGTGGCACACTTCCACTCAAGCTCGTCTGGCCCCCTATACTGGTCCCACAACGCCGGCGAGAGGCGGAACGAGTACTCGCAATTCTTGATTTCGTCCGCTTCGATCGTGAAGTCGGTGGTGGTCATGCTCTCGTCTCCTGCGGTTGTTCGGCGGATGCGGCCCTTCATCTCTTGCCCCTGTTGTGGGGGACGGTCAGCCCTGGCGGAAGCGCGATCTCCGTTCGGACCGCGATACAGACCTACGACGACCGCTTGGCGTTCGGATGTTGATCGACGGGCGAACTGCTCGACATCTACGAAGATCGGCAGTCGAGCGCCAACGTCAAGCGCATCGAGTGGCAACATGCTCGGCTGAAATCCATTCCCGGAGGTCGATTGTTTCTGCCGTGTCGCTGGCGGAGGTCCCGATGGAGACCCGGCCTCGGTCGCCGAACTGGAACCGTCGTCCGACAAACGGTAGAAGTTGACTCCTACGGCGAACGTCTTTGTTGGGCACCCAGTACCAATTCTGTCGCAAAGTTGATCGCCTTGTCGAGTGTGCTCAGGCGTAGGTCTGGATCACGGAGGCGCAGGAGGAGTTCTTCGCAGCCGGCGGCTGCGTACTGGTTGGCGAGTTCAATGATTCGAGCAGGATCCTCGACACCTTCGTCATCGGGGCCGAGGGTCCCTAACGCGACGACCGCCAACAACTCACATAGTTCGGCGGACAACTCCACCGCTCGCGTGTCGACGAACTTGTGTCCCCCTTGGGCCGGTGGCGTCTCAAGGGGTGCAACACCTCGCGCAACCGCCGTGGCAAATGACAACGCCCAAAAATCCAGTTGTCGTCCAAAGGGTACAGCTTCCGGATTGCTCGACCCTCCCTGCTGGTGTTGTCGGACGTAACGCTGTATGTCATCCTTCCATTTCGCAGGGAGGAACAGCGAGTGTGTTCGGCTAGTCAGAAGTGCCTTGAAATAGTTCATCTGCGATCTCCGTCCTCACGCTTGCCCCAACCGGGTGACCCTCTCTGGCCGAGCCGCTCACAAACATCGCAGAACTGCCTTGGGCCGCACTCGCACACGACAGCTACTTGCCGTCTCACCGTGTAGTTCAATACATCTCCACCACCACCCTCGCCGACGACGTCCCACTGGCCAGTAAGCGTATACGTGGCCCCGCCGTAGCGGCTTGTGATGTCAGCTTCGTGCTGTCCCTCGAGATCCGCACCTGTCAAGAGAAGAATTGGCTGACTTGAGTTCTCAGCGGTGGCTAGCAATGTGTTTCGGCGCACCGCTCCTGACATGAAGTTGAGCAAAGAGTCGGCGATAAGCGGGGCGTACGTGCGGGATTCCTTGCACAATGCTAGCACGAAGGACAAGGCGAGCACTCTTCGTGAGGCGCCATTGATCTCTATGGGTGGCATCAGGCGACCGCGCCCGTTGAATGCACAGATTTCGTAGTCGCCTGGTGCACCATCCACGGAGCGGACACCAACTTCCGCAATCATTCGGAGAGTAGCCTTATTCGCCTCCGCGTTCGCCACGTCCCCATCGGACACATTGGCCGCCATTTGTGAAAACAGCAAATGCATGCGCTGGGAAAGCTCCTCCACCTGCTCGCTTTCGATGGTCCTATAGGCACGAGTGAGAATCTTTGCGACCACGCCTGCTAGATTCTCGGCTGCCTTCTTGTCGCGCGCGGCCCGCTCTTTGGTAGTGCGTTGATGAATGCGCTTTTTCAAAGATAAGATGTGCTGCTCAATTGGCGGCAACGCTAGGTCGTTTCTTGCGATCCTTCGGTCGACCGCATTCAGTTGAGTCTGTAGGGCGTCAATTTCATCACGCAACATTTGTATCTTGTCTTCATCGATCAGGTCCAAGTCTGCTTCGATCTCGCGCTGTTCTCGTGCCAACTCTGACAGTTCGTCACCTAGCGATACCGAGTCCTCGGTGAGTTGTCCCGTTCGGTTCAGCCACTCGGCAACCTGCCCTTGGCGGACCAATGCGTGCGCCGCGTCATATAGTTGCTCGAGATACTCGGCACGGCGCTCCTGATCTGCAGTCTTGGCGACCCGCTCTTCAACGTGCTGCCGATGAGTGCTGTCAATCGACAGCTCCTGGCCGCACACGCAGGCTCCTTCTTCCAAGAGTTCGCGGACAAATTGTAGATGTCTGAGAGGAATTGCCCCGGAATCGTGCAGAGGCTTCAATACCCCATGAGCCTTTTCCACCAATTGCTTGGTCAATGTCGCAAGGAGACTAGTCGACTCCAACTGGCCGCTCAAGCGTAGCAACGTCCTTCCGTACCTAACCGCAGCCTGCTTTCTTCGCCTCCTTGTCTGCCGGAGACGCTGCGAGAGCTGCTCCGCTCCGCCGACGCCCTTTACTTCCGTTTCAAGATCGTGGTTCGCCCGGCGCCGACGGTCGACCAGCTCGCGACGGCTCCGACGCTGGCCGGCCAAGTCTTGTTCCAAGCCAGTCTTCTGGCGTATGTGTTCATCCAGTTCCCGCTGAAGGGCATCCAGGTCCCTGTCTCCTATGGCCTTCGTTGCTTCTGCGCCGAACTCGCGCTCGAGGCCTCCCACCCGTTGCCTAGCGTCCTTGAAAACATCGATCCCCAGCAAGCTCTGAACAGCCTTCGTAGTCTTCGCAATCACATCTCGGCGCGCGATAGCCTTGTTCTCGCTACCCCCGACGAAGTCGGCTGCCTTGTCGGCGTCCATTACGAAGAAATCCCGGAGGCCCCAAGGTAGGAGCTCCTCGATCACCATTCTCGGGTGAGGTACCGGCGTCCAATCTCCGTCCGGTCCCTTCTTCATGAGTAGCGTCGTTTCCTGTACACGCTGATAATCTGGCAGGTCATCCCGTGTGGTGGGGCTAAGGATGGTGGTGACACGCCTCGTAAGGTTGTACACCGTGGTGTGATCTCTAGTCGCCGCATGAACTCGAGTTGACCCATCGGTCTCGAATTCGATCTCTACTTGGGTGACGATTCCTTCCTCATTGGGGCGCCAGTCCGCCGGGTGAATCGAGAAGGTCTTCGTGTTTGCGCCGGGAAGTCCTTGCTCGCCATACATCCCCCATCGAATCGCCCGGAGGAATGTCGTCTTTCCGGAGCCGTTCTCGGCCCTAATGATCGTGAGGCTTTTGTCTGGATCAACCGAAGGTGTCACGACGATGTGGTCGAAACATACGAAATTGCGGATGTCAATCCTACGTAACCTAATCACGGTCAGAACCCTCCCGTACCTGGGCCACCGCTGCGGATTCGATCAAGGCTCGTACCTTCTTGTTTATGGCGTGGATGTGAGAGATACGATGCCGATCCTCAAGATTGACGATCTCGAGAGTTAGGCTCGCGAGAGTTTCAGGCTCCAGACCCAACTCTTCACTGACTCGCCGAGCTTCTCTCTGGATTTCCTCGTAGATCCGATCAAAGTTACTTACCATGCTGAGCCTCTCGGAGTTCCGGGCGAGATAAACAAATCGCCACTATGTTGAAGGAGTGGTGATTGACTGCCACCAGGGTGATAGGCGGTTCTGATTCGCTCTAGATCAGCAAACACCGTCGTCTCGCCAGTAGCATTAAGGGCATATTTGGCAAATGAATAAGCACGATTGAATTCCGTGCGAATGATCTTCTGGACGTTCGCCTTATCGTGAGCGATCAGCCGTCCAGGCGGAAGCGCTAGGAAATCGTGGACGAGCGCAAATGGCTTATCTCGATGGAGCCGGAGTACCCGCCCCCGTCGCTGGACCCATTCTCGCTCCACTGTCGACGAGGCGACGATAAAAGCCTCGCGAATGCGCGGGATATCCACACCTTCATCAAGGACTTTCTTGGCCAATAGGACTTGGTAACCCCCATCGGCGAAGGCGTCGAGGCAGCTTGCAAGCAACTTCGGTTTCGCAGTGGTAGCCTGAGTCACGGGTGCCCACCGCACTCCGAGAGCGTCCAGAAGGGAGCCGATGTCCTTGAATTGCGAAGGATCCTTAGCCGTGGCATAGATTAAGACGCCGTCCAAGGAACGGGGATCACGCGCTTTCAGCACCTCGCGAAGCAACGACAGCTTGGTCCGGGCTGTTTCAATGATCCTGCGTCGTTGGATCGCCAGACGCTTTAGCAAGTCTTGGTCGTGGTCGCCCCTGTCGTTCGCTGTGGCCCTGGCCACCCTGATCCGCTGACTGAGGCGTTCGAACCGCGCCACTTCTTCGTTGTCGAGAGTTGCGGCATGGACATAGTAGTTGTATGGAGTCAGGCAGAAACCGATGGCCCGGTCAAGGCCAAAATCGTAGACGGGATCACCAAAGAAGGCAAAGATCTCCTCTGTGCCGTCAGGGTCGTGCTGGCGTTCAGGTGTGGCCGAGAGACCGAGTCGACGGATGAAGAACTCCGGTTTGTTCGCCACGAACTTCGCGGCACCTAACGTAGGCG
>JAPPDQ010000239.1 GCA_028875495.1 Chloroflexota bacterium | reverse complement strand
CGTTATTCGCTACGGAGTCTTCGGGGGCCCGGCCCCGGGCAACCGGGCATACCCTCTCGCTTCCGTAGGTACCGGACCCTCCCCCGCCATGTCCAAGCGCGAGGTGATGTCCGCCGCCGCGTCACTCCGAAGCAATGGCACCCATTCGTTGACCCGCGCTCATGGCCGCTATGTACCGGCAATCGTCGCCGCGAGACCCCGTGCGACCGTCCGTGCTTGGGAGATGACGCAGTTGCTCGTCGATTCGCCGGAAGCCGCCACGTGCCACGAAGTCTTCGGCATACTCTTCCGGGAGATAGCCCATCGGGGAGGTGAGAGACTATTCCTCCGTCTTCGCGAGGACGACCCGCTCGTACGGATCGCGACCACCTGTGGCTTCACCAAATACGGCGAAGAGACCCTGCTGGCCGGCCCGAAGGTCAGTTTCCCCGGTGTGTCGACAGAGAGCGTTCGCGAGGTAAAGCCGGTGGACGAGCATGACCTGTTCCGGCTGTACAACGCCTCGACGCCTTCACGCGCGCGCTTCGCCGTCGGCATGACCGCCGACCAGTGGCGCGCCGCTCGGGAACCGGTAGGCTGGAGGAGCCGCGAGTACATCTACCGCCAGGACGACGCTGCACAGGGCTGGGCCCAGGTCATCCGAAAAGGCCGATCAGCCATACTCACCCTGATGAGTCATCCCAACGCCGACAACGCAGTTCCCGCACTCGTAACCCACGCAATGTCCCGTTCGTGGGGAGTCGGCAACTGGTACGTCTTGGCAGGCGATCATCAAGGCCGGCTCCAGGCCCTCATGGGTCAGCGCGGCCACTGGGAGGTCGCTCGGTACGTTACCATGGCCAGGGCGATCACCAGTCCTGTCACCGTAGCTGAAGCAAGACGAGCCGTTCGCATCAGGGGGCTAAACCCCGCCGTTGACCTATCAGAACGCTACCAGTCGTCCACCAGAGAAAAGTCATACGCGGCACGAAATTCTTAATTCTTCCTACTCACTACTTTCTATAGACCCATGCAGCAATGGATTGAAACAGACCTTGAGGAGGTCATCGAAAAACTTCCTCCCCGCATCGCGGAGAAACTCGTAGACAGAGAAGACAGCGACGAGCTTCTCGAAGTCGTCCTCGACCTCGGACGTACGCCCGAGGCCCGCTTCCCTGATGACACCGTTGTCCTCAGCGACCGGGAGATCGACCACAACGACCTCGAATACGTCACCCAAAACATCAGCCCGTTCGGGGCCGACAACAGGGCGGGCATCGAGCGGACCCTCCATCGCATCTCTGCCATCCGGAACCGCACCGGCAAGGTCGTCGGCCTCACCGTTCGCGTCGGTCGCGCCGTCTACGGCACCATCCGCATCATCGAGGACATCGTCCGTACTGGCGAGAGCATCCTCCTGCTCGGCAAGCCCGGCGTCGGCAAGACGACCATGCTACGCGACGTTGCCCGCGTCCTCGCCGACGACGCCGGCAAGCGCGTGGTCATCGTCGATACCTCCAACGAGATCGCTGGTGACGGCGACATCCCCCACCCCGGCATCGGATCGGCGCGCAGGATGCAGGTCCCGTCCCCCGATCAGCAGCACGCAGTCATGATCGAGGCGGTCGAGAACCACATGCCCGAGGTCATCATCATCGACGAGATCGGCACCGAGCTTGAGGCCAACGCCGCCCGCACCATCGCTGAGCGGGGAGTGCAGCTCGTCGCCACGGCCCACGGCAACACCCTCGAAAACCTCGTGCAGAACCCGACCCTCTCCGACCTCATCGGCGGCATCCAGTCCGTTACCCTCGGCGACATCGAGGCCCGCAGACGCCGCACGCAAAAGACCGTGCTTGAGCGCAAGGCCCCGCCCACATTCGACGTCCTCGTCGAGATTCAGGGACGCAACAACGTCCTCATCGCGCTCGACGTAGGAGAGACCGTCGACAAAGTCCTCCGGGGCTTCCGCGTCTCGCTGGAGAGCAGATGGGTCGAAGAAAATGGCGAGGTCCGCCGCGCGCAGTTCGAGCGAAGCCCCTCCATTCTCGTGCAGGGCAATAGCATGGGTGCCCGGAGTCGCTTCGACTACCGCCCGATGGAGCCCGTCCGGGAACAGGTCGCGCCGCCCCCAAGTTCATACGAACCTGCTGACGGCGAAAACGGCGACGAACGCGAAGAAACCGGCTTGGTCTCCGTCATGCCCTACGGCGTCAACAAGGGAAAGCTCCAGCAGGCCGTCCAGGCCGTCAGCGCGCCAATCAGAATCGTCGACGACCTTGACGACGCCGAGCTCGTCCTCACCACCAAGAGCTTCTACCGCCGCCGCACCAACGCGCTCCGAAATGCCGAAGAGCAGGGCCGCCCCGTCTACGTCCTCCGCAAGAACACGACCCAGCAGATTCACCAGTTCTTCCGCGCCATCACCCGCGACGACGGCGCCCACCGCCAAAACCAGGCCCGCATCGCCGGTGCGATTAAAGAAGCCGAGCAGGCGGCAGAGTTCATCAAGCAGGGCGAGCGCCACGCCGAGCTCAGCCCCCAGAGCTCCTACGTCCGCCACCTCCAGCACCAGATAGCCGAGCGCCACGGCCTCTCATCCTCAAGCTCCGGCCGCGAACCCACCCGCCGCGTCGTCATGTTCGACGGATGAACCCTATTATCCCCTCTCCCATCGTGGGAGAGGGCTAGGGCTAGGGTGACTCAACCATCCGTCATTCCTGCGAAAGCAGGAATCCAGAGGGTTCGCTCAGCGAGAATATGGGGTATCACACAGATAGGAAAAACACATGGCACACGACCAGCACCAGAATGTAGCGTTTCTCTGCGTATCGTACGACTTGGGACCATTTCTTGGTTTCGAAAAAGTCAGGGTTGCTTTTCCCGACATCCCGTCGGATTCGTTCAAGAGGATTGCTTACGCTGCCCGTTTGGACGATACAGAGAGAACAATGCTGAAAGACGCTTTGGACAGTTATTCTGAAGCTGAAAGTGTAATCGACAGATTTTTCCGCAACGCATTTGTCCGAGAGGTTAGCTCCTATCTTTGCATTGAAGACAGATCGAAAATAGTACTTCGTGAAGTTAATTCATTCAAAGCACATAGATTGTATGTTCAACTCAAGAAAACGAGAGTCACTGGTGTTGACGAATGGTTAAAAGAAATAAAAAACTACTATGAAAACGATAATCAGTTCATGGATTTCTATACTGAAGGACGATACGCTTTGAGATTACAGAGGAGCGGTCTGAAGGTGAAGATGAAACCTTACAATGGCGGAGGACCTGATTTGCAAGTATCGGCAGGACTTTTTTCGTTTGATATAGAAGTAACTCGGTTCGTAGGCGATATCGCACTTGAAAATAAAATGAGCCTTGAAGAAGATGAGACTGGTTGTCTTATAGAGATGCCAGATAAGTCACAGGATGTATGGTCCAAAATTGCAGGTAAAATGAAGCAGTTGAAGGAAGAAAAAAACGGCATTATTCTACTTCATTCAGATAATATCGGTATTGATTTTTTTGAGTTTGAGAAAAATACCTATGACATATCACGTTTTGGTGAGAAACTTTGTGCTGTCATATTCGTCGACGATTGGACTGGATCAAAAGTCATTCAAAATGTGCGTGCAAAAGTACCTGATCAGGAACTCAATCCTATCATACAGAGAATCGTAGGAAGTGCTGGGATGGCCGCTTATCGCTGGGAAGATGACTTGCAACGAATCTGTAGTGATTACTACCATCAATGCCATTAAGCAACCGTTGGGAGCTACTCCTCCGTGATAACTATGCTCTCGATTACGTCCCCTTCATGGGTGCCCGTCGCGGGATCGCGGTCCCGAATGCCATTGACTACGTTCATACCGCTGATGACTTGCCCGAATACAGGGTGACAAGGGATGCCTTGTAGATGGCACGGTTTTGGCGTCCCATCGAGATTCAGCCCGTCAAGACGATGCTGCTCGGAGTAAGTGATGTAGAACTGACCTCCGTTTGTCCCTCGACCGTTGTTTAATCCGGCGTTTGCCATCGCCAGCGTTCCGGGGCCAAAGTGCCTCAGGTCGGGATGGAACTCATTGTCGAACTGGTAGCCGGGCCCACCCGCCCCCGTTCCGGTCGGGTCGCCTCCCTGGGCCATGAAGCCCGGTATGACACGATGAAATGTTGATCCGTCGTAGTAGCCCTCGCGGGCGAGGAAGACAAAATTGTTGACCGTCTTCGGAGCTTTATCGGCGAATAATTGAATTTCAAATTTCCCACCGCTTTCCATTGTGAAGGTCGCCTTGTACGACTTGCTAGGATCGATCCGCATAGGAGGTGGAGTAGGGAACCGAGCGTGAGTTGGCGCAGTGGATGCTGGAAGCTGAGATGGGTTGGATGAAGGCTGTGCAGTCGATGTAGGCGTCTCAACGACTGCAAGTTCGCCACACGCATCGGCGATTGGCTTGTACCCTTCTTCAAATCCCGTTACGTCCTCCCAGAGAATTGTCCTTGTCTCGTTTGGCGAGATAGCGAATCTAACAGCGAAGTGATTGGCTGTCTTTAGGCGCTCAATAAACTCCCTGGAATCGTCGTTTGAATGCTCAGATTGTGGACTATAAAATAATCCAGTCTTCACTGTTCCTTCGGTGTAGTGTGCATAATACCAATTGACTGTAGAAAGTTCGTCTTCATCGAAGCGGTGCTGAACTAAAGAGTACCGTTGTCTGATTACTGATTCGATTGTGGTGAACACTGCCACCTGCAAAAGCGGATTGTCTCTGCCGGAGATGCAACGAACCACTATTTCCGCTTTGTGTTCATCATCTAAGTCTTTGTTCAGACCAATAGTTGTGAACACCTCCCCAGATACAGGGTTAGGATCGTCGGATCGTAGTATCCAACCGGTGGGATCTTCTGCGAGAGGGGTGGGGGTCCCCAACGGAATCGGCGTATTGGTGGACGTAGGTGTAGGAGTGGCTGTCGGAATCGGCGTATTAGTAGACGTAGGTGTAGGAGTGGCTGTCGGAGTAGCTGTCGGAATTGGCGTATTGGTAGACGTGGGTGTAGGAGTAGGTGTCGGAGTTGCCGTCGGAATCGGCGTATTGGTGGATGTAGGCGTAGGAGTGTGTGTCGGAGTTGCTGTCGGAATCGGCGTATTGGTGGATGTAGGTGTAGGAATGTGTGTCGGAGTTGCCGTCGGAATCGGCGTATTGGTGGACGTGGGTGTAGGAGTGTGTGTCGAAGTTGCCGTCGGAATCGGCGTATACGTTGGCAACGGAGTCTGCGTAGGCAGTGGCGTATACGTTGGATTCGGCGTGTACGTCGGCAGCGGAGCCGCAGTCGGCGGAGTCGTCCTCTCAGGCTC
>JAPPDQ010000502.1:5106-5343 GCA_028875495.1 Chloroflexota bacterium | reverse complement strand
AGACCCTCTCGATGCAGGGGACGCGCATTCCCACCTGCATACCGGCGTCCCGGGTCATCTCGGCGATGCGGCGTACGTGCTCGGTCAGGACCGGTGTGTACTCGGCAACGTCCTCGTCGAGCAGCACGGGCGGCATCCCGCCGGGAGTCGCGCCGAAGTCGAGCTCGATACCCTCCAGGTCGTACTGCGTGACGATTTCCTCGAAGACGCGGAACTGGTTTTCTCTCGCGCCCGCAT
>JAPPDQ010000502.1:0-5096 GCA_028875495.1 Chloroflexota bacterium | reverse complement strand
CAGGCCCTCGCGTGCCGTGCGCGTGAGAGGGGCATGGAGGTCTTCGTAAGCGTCAGGATGTGTACCTACGAGGGCGTGGGCAGCTCCGGGGCCGACCCCTGCCACCCTCCGCAGGGTCGGCCTCGGGGCTGCCCACGCCCTCGTAGGTACCCATCCTGAAGCTTACGAAGAACTCCATGCCCCTCTCATGAGCACGGTCGGCGAGGGCCTGCAGGATGTCCACGCCGCGCTCCTGCAGCGACAGGATGTTGTGTCGCACCTTCCAGTAGATAGCGCTGTTGATCTCGTCGAAGTCGCTGCGGAACGACTTGCCCACCTTGGACGGGTAGAACAGCCCGTCGGCCCGGGCGACCCCGTACACAAGGGTGTCCACGCCCGTGCCGGCCACCTCGTCGACGGGCCGCCACAGGTCTTCCATCCTCATTGGCGGCTCGAATACGAACAGGTAGAAGTGCCGCGCGTCATTGAAGTAGATGGTGCGTTGGCGTCTCATGGGTTGGGGCTCCGATTCGCAGGAAGTAGGGGGATTATACCAAGACATCGGGACCGCGCTTCAAATTGTTCGTTCCCGCTTTCGGCGGGCTGAGACGGTTTGCGACAGATGAGACAGTTTGGGACGGCCTTCCGTAATCCACCGTCCTCTTCATCGCCTATGTCTCAAAGTGTCTCATGTCGCATCACGTGTCGGGGCGTTTGGCACTTGCGGTCTTGTACCCATAAGAATAGTGCAGGACACAAGTTCTTTTGAGGCAAGAGCGGAGCGTGATGTGACCCTGTCTCACATTTGTAGGCAGCCGGTTGGTTTGTCGTCCCAAACACAGTGAGCGTTGTACTGCCTCATAAGGGGTCTGCCCACGTAAGAAACGAATGTTAGCGGGGGAGGATTTTAGATTCCTCCCTCCGCTTCCCTACGATCGGAATGACAGGGATCGGGGCTACGTCGACGGACCTAGTGTCCGGTCTTTGAAGTTCGTTGTATAAAGCGAATGGACTTGTACTGGAGGGATCATCCTCACTCCAGCCCCCGTATCGGAGAATGGGGCAGGCTCTCTCGCACGACGGGAGAGGGGTCTACCGTCATCCCAGCACATCGCGCAGGCGCTCCGACACGAAGGCGGTCTCTTCGTCGGTCATGCAGTTTGTGACCACGGTGAGCGAGCCGTCAACCGACCCTACCCAGATGCGAGGGGCTCCGGCGTCGAGCTCAGCGCGCACCTCGTCCGACGTCTTGCCTACCACCGACTCGTCGAGGTCGATGTACATCACCTGCGGTATATAGTAGGGAATGTCGACCAGCCGGGTGCTCACGCCGTCCACGTCTCGGAGCGCATCGTCGATGGCGGCGAACCGCGAATCGTACTCCAAGAAGCGTTCTTCATGGTCCATGGTGAACCAGTCCTCCATGGCCGTGACCACGCCGATGATCTCGTGGCGGTCGATCTTCATGGCGCGCCCGATGGCCTTCCCGCCGTCGTAGTGGTAGGCGACGAAGCTCTGGGCCGACACGGCGTCTACGAGGTCGCGCTTGCCGCAGACGAACCCAGCGGAGTGCGGCGCTCCTATGTATTTCGCTCCAAACGTTACGAGATCGGCAGACTGCGCGCACTTGCGAAAATAGTCGAGCGGGTATATTTGCGAGCAGGCGTCGCCAAGCGCAGGAACGCCCCTCGATCTCGCGAGAGCGACCGTATCTTCCAACGAAACGATGGCGTCATCGAAGGGCGGCTGGATGTAGTAGGCCACGGCGACCGTGTTCGGCCCGATGGCGGCGTCCAGGTCGTCCTCGCTCGTCCCTTCGTCGTCCCCGGCATCGACGAGAGTGGCTCCTGTGAGGGTGTAGCAGCGGTCGAACATGTAGCGGTTACGCTTCTGGATGACGACCTCGTTCTTCATGCCTGTAGTGTCGGGGAGTTGTGCGATTCGGTCGGGGTCGTTGCCCGCCATGCAGGCGGCCACGCTAAGGGCTTGTGCCGCGGCGGCTCCCGATGTGACGAAGGCTGCCTCGACTCCCAGCAGGTCGGCGATGAAGTCGCCCGACTTCTGCAGGAGCTCCCGCATCTCGACAGGACTTCGGTTGGCTTCTTCCATGGCCTTCGTCACGTTTTCGGTCTGGGCCCATCCGCCAAGCTCCGTTGACACGCCCCATGCGTTGATGATGCGTCGTACGCCGAGTCTTTCGTATACGCCGATGTTGTTCATGTATCCTCGCTCCGATTCCGTTTGATGGGTTCGGAGTGTAGTTGCGGCGCCTTATGGTGTCAACGGGACCTTGTGCTGCCACCGGAAGATCAAGAATTAGCTCCGGTCTTGACCTCTGTCGCTATGGATAAATACACTTCCACTGCGAGGGATCATCAGAAGGGCGTCCATTAGATCGATCGAACCAAGAATCGTGACCCTGAGCCTGTCGAAGGGTGAACGGAGCACTACTGGGCACTCACTAACGCCTGTTCAAGGACAGCTACTCTGACAAAGGACTCCGAATCGGGACAACGGCTCAATAAGTCACAACTATGGACGACCATCGTGGTGCTCTTGCTGCTGGGAGTTCCCGGAGCCGTAGTCCGTTTTTCGGGCGTCGATGTCGATCCGATCGTAGCGGCGGCGGTCTTTGGCGTGGGCATCATCGCGGGCGCGTTTCTGCTGTCGTGGGCCGCGGAGGTCGCGCAGTTGGACGTGTCCGCGTCGCTGGCAATCGCCGTGCTTGCTCTCATCGCCGTTCTCCCCGAATACGCCATCGAGGCGGTGCTGGCGTGGGACGCTGGCTCGTCGTTCGACACGGTTTCCGGGGCAGTCACCACTGAAACTTCAAGAGTCGCCGCCAACGTTACCGGATCGAACCGCCTGTTGATCGGCCTGGGCTGGTCGGCGGTCATCCTCATCTTCTGGCTAAAGCGAAGGCATGCCCTCGACATGCGCGGCGAAATGGGCCTCGAGATAGGAATGCTGGCAATCGTCACCGTGGTCACGCTGCTGGTCTTCTTCATGGAGCAGGTCCACATCCTGCTGGCGGTGGGTCTGATCGGTCTTTTCATCGCCTATCTCTGGCTCAGTTCGACCAGTAAAGTTCAGGAGCCCAAACTCATCGGCGCGGCGGCCTTGATAGCCTCCCTGCCGGTCAGGTGGCGTCGCACGATGGTAGTGTTCCTCTTCATCTTCGCAGCCGGAGTGATCGTGATAGCGGCGGAACCCTTCGTCGACAGCCTGGTGGAGACGGGAGAGAGCTTCGGTATCGACGAGTTCATCCTCATTCAGTGGATCGCCCCGCTGGCGTCGGAGTCGCCGGAAATCATCGTGGCGGTGCTGTTCAGCCTGAGGGCGAATCCGGTCGCCGGGCTGACGACGTTGATCTCGTCATCGGTCAACCAGCTCACCCTGCTGGTGGGCAGCATGGCGGTGATCTTCAGCATATCGGCAGGCGAGATACTCAGCTTCCCTCTCGATGACAGGCAGACGGTTGAATTCCTGCTGACGACGGCGGTCTCCGCCGCCGCGCTCATGCTGATCGCCAAGCGGGTAGTAGGTTGGAACGCAGGCGCGATCCTGCTGGTGCTCTTCGCGGCGCACCTGTTCTTCCCGGAATCGGACGATCGTCTGCGTTTCGCGTTCCTCTACTTCGGGCTGGCCCTCGGTCTGGTCGCGATAGACTGGCAGAGGGTGAAGTCCCTTTTCCGAGAGAAGCCGAGGGCTCTGGGATAGGACGGGTAAGAAGGTGTGTGAAGGGTCATCGTTCGTGGTGAGCTTGTCGAACCATGAGCGGCGTTGCCACCCTTCGACAAGCTCAGGGTGAACGGGGTCTCTTTTGGACATCCCTTTAGAGACTTGTATTGTAAGCGGGCATTTTCGGCCGGCATACGCCGACTAGTCGAACACGAGGACGGTTCGGGCGACGGTGCCGTCGATCATGTCGTCGAAAGCCTCGTTGATCTCGTCGAGAGGGCGGGAGCGTGAGATGAGCTCGTCGAGCTTGAGCTTGCCCTGGTTGTAGAGGTCGAGGAGCCACAGGAAGTCGACACGGGCGCGGGCGGAGCCGTGGAACGCGCCAATGAGCGCGCGGTCCTGGAGTAGGTGCCACCCCTCGATGGAGATATCCTGGCCGCTGGGCATCACGCCGACGACCACGGCGGTTCCGGTCGTACGCACGGAATCGAGCGCCTGCCGAACGAGGGCGGGGTAGCCGACGACCTCGAAGGCGTAGTCCGCGCCGCCTCCAGTGATCTCCTTGATACGTTCCACGGGGTCTTCCTGCGCCGCGTTGACGAAGTGCGTCGCGCCCATCTGCTCGGCGAGTTCAAGCTTGTAGGGGACGGTGTCGACGGCGATTATCTTGCCCGCCGACGCGAGGACGCCTCCCTGCACGACGTTGAGCCCGACGCCGCCGCAGCCGAAGACGGCCATGCTCGCTCCCGGCTCTACCTTCGCTCGATTCACCACGGCCCCGACGCCGGTTATCACGCCGCAGCTGATGAGGCAGCCAACCACGAGGTTGGTGTCGTCGGGCACCTTTACGCACGCATCGGCGAACGCGATGGTCTGCTCGGCGAAGGTGGGGCGTATATGGTAGGTCGGCTGGCCGTCCAGAGTCATGCGAGTTACGGGCACTCGCGGGTACGTCTCGCACAGGGCCGGACTTCCGAGCGAGCAGTTGCGGCAGTAGCCGCACATGGCGTCGAGCGAGAGGATTATCTTGTCGCCCGGCGCGACGCTCGTGACTCCGGGTCCTATCTCACGGACGACACCCGCGCCCTCATGGCCCAGCACCCAGGGGAGGCTCCACGGCTGCATGTGGCCGTCTATGAAGTGGTAGTCGCTGTGGCACACGCCTGCGCCTACCATATCGAGGAGTACCTCGCCCTGGCCGGGTTCCTGGATTTCGAGGTCTCTAACGGGGACGCGGACCTTTGGCTGCTCGAGGACTGCGGCTCTCATGGTTGACTCCTTCGGCTGCTAGGCGTTGGTGTCGGTGACGAGGATACGGACGGAGGGGATATCTCCGGTGGTTTCGACGGTGTATGTCGTTCCCGGTTCGGCCACGACAATGTCGCCTTCGGTCGTGTGGAGGTCGGCGTTGAGGTTATGGACGACGGCCTCGCCTG
>JAPPDQ010000466.1 GCA_028875495.1 Chloroflexota bacterium | reverse complement strand
CTCCAGCGCGATGATGCCCACGTCGGCAATCTCGCGCTGGAGGATGCCGAGACCGGGCAGATCCGCTGGGTGGATACGAGCAGCTCGGCGTGGAGACGGACGTTCTCCGAGAAGGTGGCGCGCTTCGTCGAGGAGAAGCGCGAGGTCTTTTCCTCGGCGGCAGTCGACCGCGTGAACGTAACCACGGACAGGGACTACGTCGCCGAGGTCGCCACGTTCTTCAAGAACCGGCTCCGGCGGCTGGCGCAGGGAGTGTAGGCGTGTCGCGCGTGGTGCATTTCCAATGGCGCAGTCGGTGCCGTATCTGGCTTTCCGCGCTCGCCGCCGCGCTGCTCGCCGCAGGGGCATTCGGGACGGCCTTCGCGCAGGAAGATGTTTTATCCAAAGTTCGAATTTCTCTGAGTGTGGAGCCTCCCACTTTGAGCTTCGGGGACGAGGTTACCTTCACGCTGGAAGTCACACACCCGAACGACCACCGTGTAGTGATTCAAAGGCTGCCTACCAACAGTCCCTGGGGGCAATTCGAGGTCAGGGAACAGTCCAAAGCGCAGACCGTTGTCAACGACGACGGAATGATGACGACCAGCCAAACGATCACGGCGGTGGTGTTCGGCAGGGGCACGGTGCAGACCCCTGATCTGCCCATTTCCGTTCGCGGCCCGGATGGGACCGTGGAGCAGACGTCCCCCTTACCGAAGGAGCTAATCGTCGGTTCCGTCCTGCCGGGCCCGGACGCGGAGCTAGAGGACATCCGGCCCCAGGCTGATCTCTCCACCCCTATATGGGAGAACCCTGCGGCCCGGTCATCGGGACTCTTGATCCTGCTGGCCGGACTGTTGGCCGGCGCTGTGATTGCTGCCTACCTGCTCCGCCGGAGGATGCAAGGAACGCCGCTCCCGATCGTCGATACCCGGACCCCGTGGGAGATCGCCATCGAGGAACTCGACCGCATCGAGCGGCTCGACCTGCCGGAGGACGGGCTGTTCAAGGAGCACTACACGCTCGTCGCCGACACCATGCGCGTCTACGTCCAAGCTATGTACCTCCGTGACGTAAGCCCGGTCGACGCCATCGATATGACGACGGACGAGATATGGGATGCGCTCAGGCGGTCGTCGTTGAACTACGATGACGCCAAGCTCGTTCTCGATCTGCTGCAGGAGGCCGACCTGGTGAAGTTCGCCAAGTACACACCCGCCGTGTCCCAGGCCTATGAGGCCTCCGGCCAGGCGCGGTACATCGTGGAGATCACGCGGCCCGCCTTCCAGCCGGAAGAGCCGTCGCAGAACGGGACATATGCCCAGCAGGAGGCGCCCGCGTGAACGACCTGAGCTTCGGGTCTCCATGGCTTCTCCTCCTCCTCCCGGGGGTTGCCCTACTGGCCGCCCTTCCGTACCTGTGGAAGCGGCGTATGGCCCCCGTCGGCATGAGGTACGCCGATACCGGTCTCGTATCGGGGATCGGAAGCTCCCTGCGTGTCCGCGTGATGCCCTACGTTCCGGGGCTGCGCTTCGTGGCGCTCGCCCTCGTGATAATCGCGGTCGCAAGGCCGCAGTCGGCGGACGCGCGGGAGGTCATACGCGGCGAGGGCGTGGACATTGCCATCGCGCTCGACATTTCGGGCAGCATGGGCCAGCAGGACTTCGACCCGCACAGGCTCGATGCGGCCAAGGAGATCATCGCCGACTTCATCGTGGAGCGGAAGTACGACCGGATTGGTCTCGTCGTCTTCTCGCGGGACGCCTTCGTGCAGAGTCCTCCCACCCTCGATCACGACGTCCTCCTCCGACTGCTGGACGAGGTCGATCTCGCCGACAGGCTGCGAATCCAGGACGGAACGGCCATCGGGAGCGGCATGGCGACTGCCGCGAACATGCTGAAGGACTCGACCGTCGAGAACAAGCTCGTGACCCTGCTCACTGACGGCGTCAACAACGCGGGCGATCTCGATCCCGTTACGGTCGCCACCGCCGCGGAGGCGCTGGACATCAAGGTGTACACCATCGGAGTGGGCAGACCGCCCCGTTCCGGGGCCGACCCGCAGCTGGGCCCGTTCGGTGGCGGCGTCGTGATGCAGCGAGGCTCGCTCGACGAAGAGACGCTCCAGCAGATAGCGGAGATCACGAACGCGAAGTACTACCGCGCGACGGACACGGCGGCGCTGCGGGGCATCTACGAGGAGATCAACGCCCTGGAGAAGTCTGAGATCGAGATCCTCCACTTCACCACCTATCGCGAGCTTGCTGTGTGGTTCCTGGTCCCGGCCCTTCTGCTGTTCCTGCTGGAGCTCATCCTTTCGCAGACCGTATTCAGAAAGATACCGTGAGATGACATTCGGCGCGCCGCAATATCTCTATGCCCTGATAGCGCTTCCGGCGCTGATGATCTTCGTGTGGTGGGCCTTCTCGCGCCGTGACGCATCCGTGCGGCGGATCGGCGATCCCGCCCTCATCGAGCGGCTCAGCACGTCCGTCAACAGGGGAATGCGCCGTCGCAGGTTGATCCTGTGGTTCGTCGGCGTCTCCCTCATCATCTTTGCGCTCGCCCGTCCGCAGTGGGGCAGCGACGTGCAGATCGTCGAGCATCGCGGCGTGCAGGTCATGGTCGCCCTCGACATTTCGCGCAGTATGCTGGCGCAGGACCTCAAGCCGACCCGTCTCGAACGCGCCAAGCTGGAAATATCGGACATGATGTCGGGCCTCACCGGCGACGAGGTCGGCATCGTCCTATTCTCCGGGGCGAGCTTCATCCAGTTCCCGCTGACGTTCGACTACGCCACCGCGCGGACCTACCTCCGCAACGCGAACCCCGGCATCATCTCGAGGCAGGGCACGGTGATAGCCAAGGCGATAGAGACGGCTATGACCGGATTCAACGAAGAGAGGGTGAGCCAGAAGATCATCGTCATCATGACGGATGGCGAGAACCACGAGGGCGATCCCATCGGAGCCGCCCGACAGGCGGCGGAGGAAGGCGCCGTCATCTACACGGTCGGATTCGGGTCGCCGGAGGGCGAGCCAATCCCCGTGTACGACGCGCAGGGCAACGTCACCGGCTACCGCGAGGACGACCAGGGGCGTGTCGTCATCTCCAGCCTGGACGAGGCCACGCTCCAGGAGGTTGCGCGGGCGGGTGGGGGCAGGTATTTCCGCGCGGCGGAGCGCGGAGCCATCGCGGGCCTCGTCGACGAGATCCAGTCGTTCCAGGACGAGAGCCTTGAGAGCGAGTTCAACCGCAAGCAGATCGAACGCTTCCAGATCTTCCTGCTCGCGGGCATACTCTCGCTCATGCTCGCCGAGGTGATGACCGACAGGTTCTCCTTCTCGCTTTGGAGACGGCGCACGACCGTCGTCGAGGAGGCGGGCCATGCTTGATCGATGGAGCGTGATAGGCGCGTCGGCTCTCATCCTCTTCCTTGCAGCCTGTGCCCAGACTCCCGCACAGGTGAACAACTCGGCCAACAACTTGTTCGAGAAAGCACAGACCGAGGAGACCCCCGCGACGGCCTCCGGCGCTTACGAAGAGGCCCTCGACGCCTATGAAGAGGCGCAGGAAAGTGAACCGGAGAAAGGCGAGCCGTATTACAACGCCGGTAACACCCACTATCGCATGAAGCGGTACGACGAGGCCCTCGCGGAGTACGACGAGGCGTTGAGATACGCCGAGGGAGACCTGCGGGCGCAAGGGTTATTCAACAAGGGTAACGTATACTTTGATACGGAGGCGTATCCCGACGCGATCGAGGCGTACAAAGAGGTGCTGCGGATCCAGCCCGAAAACGAGGACGCCAAGCACAATCTCGAGTTGGCTATGTCGATGCTGCCTCAAGAGGAACAGCAGGAACAGGGCGAAGAGCCGGACGAAAATCAGGAGCCCGGCCCCCAGGAGCAAGAGCAGGAACAGCAGCAGGACCAACAACAGGACCAGCAAAACGAGCAGAACGAACAAGAGCAGCAAGAGCAGGAGAACGAGGAACAGCAGGACGAACAGCAAGACCAACAGCAGGACAACGAGCAGGATGACCAGCAGCAAGAGCAGCCGCAGCCCTCGCAGCGCCCGCAGACCGAGCCGATAACTCCGGAGCAGGCCCGGCAACTACTGGAAAGCGTGAGCGAGGACGCGGAGACCCTTCAGGAACGCCTGCAGCAAGTCCTTGTTCCGTCCGAGTCTCCATCCCAAAATCCATGGTAAACACCTAAGTGCCATATTCCCGGAACATACGACGCGCCATAACCGGCATCGCCCTTGCCGTGACACTCATGGCCGTGGCGATCCCTGCCGTCCACGCCCAACAGCAGACAATCGAGGTCACCGCTGAGGTCGATAAGAACGAGCTTGCCGTCGGCGAGGACCTCACCCTCCGGGTCAGGATAGACGGGTCACTCAATCCCCAGCAGCCGGCGATTCCCGAATTCGACGGACTTCGCCCAATGGGACCACCCTCGATTCAGAGGCAGACGTGGATTCGCGGTGGGACGAGCGGTTACACGTTCTCGTACCTCTACCAGTTCGTGGCTACCAAGGTCGGCACGGTAACGATCGACCCGATCTCAATTACGATCAGCGGTCAGACGTACCGGACCGAACCGATCAAGGTTGAGGTATTCCAGGGACTGGGCGTCTCAACTCCAGTTGCCGGCCAGGGGCAGGGCGCACCATCCGCCGACGGCTCGATGTTCGTCACAGCCTACGTCGACGACGACACACCCTATCTCGGCCAGCAGATCACCTATACCTTCAAGTTCTACCGACGCTCGGCGCTCTTCCCCTCGTTCGGCAGGTACGGCCAGCCTCGCTTTGCGCCGCCAGGCTTTTCCGGTTTCTGGAAAATTCAGGAGCCTGGTCAGGACGAGTATACCGAGACGATAGGCTCCAACCGGTACCAGGTAGTCGAGCTCACTACCGTCCTCTTCCCGACTGTCGTCGGCACGCTGGTGATAGAGCCGGCGGGGCTGACGGTGCCCATCGACTTCTTCGAAGCGCCAAACTACTTGGAGGCCGAACCGATAGTCGTAGAGGTGTTGCCCCTGCCTGCGGGAGCGCCTGCGGGGTTCACCGGCGCGGTGGGCAAGTTCAACATCTCCGCCGACGTGGAGGACACAGACGGGAAGGTCAACGAACCCGTCCAACTGACCGTGAGGGTCGTGGGCGAGGGCAATATCGACTCGCTGCCCGACCCCGCATGGCCGGACTTCGACGACTGGCGCGTCTTCGAATCGCCGTCGGATACGTCCAGCAGACTGATCGACGGGCGGTTCGTGGGAACTCGCACCTACAACAGCGTCCTGGTGCCCCAGAAAGCGGGCCTCCTGACCGTCCCGGAGATAGGATATACCTACTACGATCC